>NZ_FZMA01000010.1:0-16406 GCF_900197775.1 Helicobacter salomonis | reverse complement strand
CCTTGTCTATGCCAAAGTAGTTTCGTCAAAGGCACTGAACTAGAAAAATCCAGAAGGAGTGTTCAACATCCAGGAGCTTTACCAGCTCCCTTGCTACTTTCGCCAAAAACTAGTACAAGACCAAGAACCACACTGCTGAGTTGTCGGCAAAAGCAGACCACAACCCCAGTCAAAGAGTAGCCCTTGATTGAAAGCAAAGCTCTAATCAGCCCTCATGAATGTGGTAAATCATAAACTGGACAAGATTCTACCCCAATGCTTTTGCGAGTGAATGTTTCCACATTTTCTTGGGCTTTCTTAGGATCATTGACCCAAGTTTTATAGAACTCAAAGGGACACTCAGCCACGCCCTTATCTCCATCACCGCTGACAAACACCCCGCTATAGCCCCGATGCATGAGTTTAAAGAGTTGGTTTTGGCTTTGATCATATTTCCTAGCGTCACGGATTTGGTGGACTGAAAGCTGAGCATATTGGATACCATTTTCCTCTTCTCCGCACTCACCTAAAGTACGTCCATCAAAGCCCACAATGCTGGAGTGCCCAAAGTAGGAATAGACCCCATCAAACCCAGCCGCATTGGCTACAGCTACATAGCATTGGTTTGCCCATGCCATGGTTTTAACCATGTTGATTTGCTGTTCTTTAGCGGGGTACATGTAGCCTTGGCAACGCACGATGAGCTCGGCCCCTTTCATGGCACAGTCGCGCCAAATTTCAGGATAATTTCCATCATCACAGATAATTAAAGAAACTTTCATACCCTTTGGCCCCTCTGTCACATAGGTTTTATCTCCAGGATACCAGCATTCTACTGGGCACCAGGGCAAAATCTTGCGGTATTTTTGCACGATTTCACCTTTGTCATTGATAAGAATCAGAGTGTTATAAGGGTTTTTGTGCGCTTGTTCGTGTTTTTCACCAGTGAGAGAAAACACTCCCCACACTTTATTTTTCCTACATGCTTCAGAAAAAATAGTGGTTTCCTCACCTGGAACGCTAACGGCTGTGTCAAACATCTCTTGCCTATCGTACATAATCCCCTGTGTGCTGTATTCGGGAAAGATGATCAAATCCAGTCCAGGTAAGCCTGTTTTGATTCCCGCAATCATCTTAGCGATATTGTGGCAATTTTCTAGCACCTCTTGCTTGGTGTGCAGCCTAGGCATTTTGTAATTCACAACCGCTACACCTACTGTATCTGGACTGCTGCTGATGTCTCCGTGTCTCATAAGAATCTCCTTATTTTTTTTAAAGTTTCAAAAACTTCGAGGCGGATTTTAGAACAACACAATAAATGATTAGCAACTTACAATTTTTAAATTTATCAGATCATCCATGGCAACTCCCACGCATGCTCTCAAAACGATTTGAGAGAGAGTTCCACACATTTACTCTCCTATCTCAAAAGCTCTGGTAGCTTGTGGGTTTTCACAATATGTGCACGCCTTTTGCAATTAGGTTGCAATGAGATACACCTTGAGCAAGAAATAGAAAAGGAATGTTAGGTCAAGGTAAAAAAACAAAATCGAAATCAAAACATAGAAACTAACCGCACGATGTAGGGTTGTTGCTGGTGACATCTACCGGATCTGTGTGAGCCAAAATATCGACCATAAGGTTTATACTAAATCCAAAAATTACGCTTCTAGCACTAGTGATCAAATCCTTGTACAAGACATTATACTCGGAGGTTTTATTCAGTTAGTCAAGCTCAAAAAAGCGCGCACTATACACTACCATACCTCCATGGATAACCATGGTACAGAACAGATTACCCTGCCAAAGACAGAGGATTGGATACAGGATACAGATAGACCAAGATCGCATAGGTGACCGATGAAACATCACAAGTTAGTATAACGCCAACCAGGGTGTAACAAATCATACAAGACTTATCTAGGCTATGACAGAACGCTGACCTGGACAACCATCAAGCATAGCTGAGGGAAACTAAGAGTGGCAAAATCCCCAAAACCTATGCCAACCCATTCTCAAGCAAGCCCCTTCCAAGCTCGATTCTAGTCTCTCTCCACCCTTCCATGCCAAAACAGCCAACATCCAATCATCCCCACTCCTAGCAATCCTAGCAATTCCATAAAGGGCCAAAGTTTGGGGTATGCATGTCCAAAAAACATACAACACAAGTCGATCACAATTCCACAGCTTGCACACAGCACCTGCGCATAGAAACCCCAAAATGCCATCCACTGTAAGGCTCTAAAGTCGCCTCTTCCACTCGTCCTTAGCACCATGGCTAAAACCCCTAACCATAACACACCCGTGCACAGCAACACGCCCCATAACACTGCTTCCAAAGTATTCATAGACATCCCTAGAGCCCAAGATATTTACATCCTAATGCAAAAGTTCACAATCGTCCGTAAGCCCTCATGATCGGCACAAAGTCTAGATTATGAAGGAATGAATAAAATCAATCAAACTCTATGAGGCTACTCCAATGTCATTTCCTTACCATGTAAGTTTGACTTGCAAGGCCTGTATAAAGATCAGACATAGCCTCGATGCGATCGATTAAAAGATTAGGTTCAGCAAAGTTTTTGTGTTCTGCACCCAGCTTTAAAGTGGTGATGACAGCTTTCTCAACATGGTAGAGATGTTCTTGCTTGTGGGTCTTAGAAATGGAAACGGACCAGACATTATGCGCCACAATGGCCTGACCATAATAAGTGCCCAAATAAAGCATGATATGCCCTTTCAACCATAAAATCGTGGCAAAAGGAGTGGCGTGTTTGATAATGTAGGCCTCTTTCTTGGAAGCAGGCATTTTATGTAGATCGATGGTGTTGCTGGCATAACGCACTTGGGCTAGAGGGTTTCTAGGCAAAAACACCCCAAAGCTTGCAAAACTATCGCGGGTGAAAGCCGAACAATCGCGATTCTGATTCATCCCACCCCAGCCATATCTTTGCCCTAGCAGGGTATCCACAACTGCCGCCATTGCTTTAGGCGTGAATTTTCTAGGGAAAGGGTTGACATACTCTCCCATAACTAAAGTTAGGGGATTCTAACTTTAGTGGAGATCGCGGCTTCAAGCAGGACAGCTCCGTTTGGAGTCTTACGTTCCCTATTCCAAAGGTTGATGCCCCAACCCCAAGGGTATTACCCCTTGATTGCACAAATATTAGCACAGCCATGCTGGTGCTAGCCTTATATCCCCATAGCTAAAGCTAGGGGCTTTACGGCGCAAATAGGTAATAGGTTTTAGCCCTTTGGTAGTCTTTATGGGTATAAGCTTCCTGAGCTAGTTGCCAGTAGTGATTGGCTTGGGTAGGGTTTGATTTGTGCGTATAGGGATGTGTAGAGGTATGGCCTGCTTCTACAGCCATGTTTGGTTGGATGATAACAAGGTTTGGAGGGGGTGTTGGAGCTGATTGTCCTAGGGTAATGGGATTTTGTGGTGTGGCTACAATGTGCGGGTGTGAGAGCTTTGCAGGGGTTCGTGCTGAGATTTTCTTTTGTGCAGAGTTTGAGATGGTAGCTTTCCGCTTGTGATCCAAGCACCCTGCACACAGCACAGCAACCACTAAGATGGTGCTTAGGAACCTCAAGAAGGGGTAAAATGCCTGCCATTTATGAAGCCCCTCATGCAAATCAAAAGCCACCTCTAACCCCCTATTTGCTGCTTAAAGAGCTCAGTAGCTCTATACCTCCCTGCCTAGACTAATCGCCTTTGACGATGGTGGTGTATTTGACGCAAAACGCCCCCCAAGGAAGCTTCCTAACTCACAACGAAACCCACTTACCTACTGTAGGGTAACTCTGTTTTTCTTAACCTGTGCTTACATCTCCGCCCTCAAGGACGGCGTTTGACATGCGTTGCAATAAACACGAGTTAAGTTCTGAAATTTCTGTACCTATGGCGCATAACCCCTGCATTTTTGCTATACTGCGCTTTTTTTAGAGGTGTGCATGCAAACTTATGGCTTGGATTATTGGGGCAAAGAGGATTTCCTGATTGAGGAAGGTTTGGTTAAAATCAACGCCGGGCGTAAACCTAGCTTGATAGACATTGTGCTAGACATGCGTGAACAGGGTTTTAAGGGGCCCCTGCTCTTGCGTTTTCCCCATTTGATTAGCAAGCAGGTGAGCAAGCTTTTTGACATGTTTTCTCAAGCGATCGCCCAGTACAACTATAGCGGGGCGTTTAAGGCGGTTTTTCCCCTAAAGGTCAATCACATGCCCCATTTTGTGCTGCCTTTAGTGGAAATTTCTAAACAATTTAAGGGTTGTTATGGCTTAGAGGCTGGGAGTAAGGCAGAGCTCATTTTAGCCATGGGCTATATTCAAGAGGGCGCGCCTATCACCGTGAATGGCTTTAAAGATAAAGAGATGATCGAGTTGGGTTTTATTGCTGCAAGCATGGGCGCAGACATCACCTTAACCATTGAGGGGCTCAACGAACTCAAAACGATCTTAGAGGTGGCGCGCGCGCGCGAGATTAGCAGCAGCAAACTCTGTCCCAAGATTGGGATTCGGGTGCGCTTACACAGCTCTGGGGTGGGAATGTGGGCTAAGAGCACAGGGATTCACGCCAAATTTGGTTTAGCTAGCACAGAACTATTAGAAGCCATGCGTCTCTTAGAAGATCACGCCCTGCTGGCTCAATTGCGCATGATTCACTTTCATATTGGTAGCCAGATTAGCGATATCACCCCTCTTAAAAAAGCCCTCAAGGAAGCGGGTAATATTTACGCCGAACTGCGTAAAATGGGGGCGTTTAACTTGGATAGCGTGAATATTGGAGGCGGGTTAGCCATCGAATATGCCCAACACAAATACCAGTGCGAGCGCAATTACACCCTAGAGGAATTTGCTGGAGATGTAGTGTTTTTGCTCAAAGAGATTGTCAAACACAAGCAAGAACTAGAACCTCATATTTTTATCGAGTCAGGGCGTTTCATCAGCGCCACGCATGCCGTGCTGGTGGCCCCTGTGTTAGAACTCTTTTCTCAGGACTATGATGAGAGTATTTTACGCCTCAAGGAGCACAACCCCCCCCTAGTGGCAGAAATGGAAGACCTCTATCACAATATCAACGCCAAAAACGCCATTGAATACTTGCATGACAGCCTAGAACACATGGAGTCCCTTTTTACCCTCTTTGATTTAGGTTATATCGATCTGCAAGATCGCAGCAATGCCGAAGTGCTAGGGCATCTCATCATCAAAAAAGCCATTGGTTTTTTAAGCCACAAAGATCACAATGACATTATTAAAATCCAAGAACAGGTACAAGAACGCTACTTGCTTAACTGCTCTTTTTTCCAAAGTTTGCCTGATTATTGGGGCTTGAAGCAGAGTTTTCCGGTCATGCCCTTGCATAAGCTAGAGAGCACACCCACCAGGAGTGCGAGTTTATGGGATATCACCTGCGATAGCGATGGAGAGATTAGCTTTAATAAGAATAAACCTCTCTTTTTGCACGATGTGAATGTGCGCGAGGAGGAGTATTTTTTAGGTTTCTTTCTAGTGGGAGCATATCAGGAGGTGCTGGGTATGCGCCATAATCTTTTCACTCACCCCACCGAGTGCTGTGTGTATGTACATGATGCAGAGGAGGCAGAACCCTATCATATTGATAATATCATGGAAGCCCAAACCATCTTAGACGCGCTAGAAGATTTGGATTACGACACCAAAGAGATCGAGCGACTCTTAAAGCAAAAGATCGAGGAGAGTGACTTATTAAACTTAGAAGAGAAACAAGAGGTGCTAGGGCGGCTGTATGTCATGTTGAGTGAAAATGGGTATTTGCGCACTTTGGCCACACAAGATTAACCTAACTGCCGAATGCATTACCACTACTCCTCATGTGTCAAAGCTCGCAAGCAAGTCATTGTGGCGGAACCTGCCCTATTGAAACGAGCGAGTCTTTTCCTGTATACTTGTGGATTGCGTGCATGAATATTGGCATAGATATCCTTTTACATACAGAAATATGTCAAGGGGATTTACCTTTAGACCTAGAGGCATGGCTTCTACCCAAGCTCTTGCCCATCATGGAGTATTTAGGCTCTAAGGGTTTTGTGGAGCTTGTCTTAGTCGATGAATCCCAGATTACCCAGCTCAATTTGGAGTTTAGAAACCTCAACAAAAGCACCGATGTGTTGAGCTTTCCTTTGACAATCCCTGCGCAAAATTTGTTAGGAAGCGTGGTGATCAATGTGGTTTTAGCCCTCCAAGAAGCCCGCACGCGTGGCCACTCCTTGCTAGATGAAATCACGCTATTATTCATCCATGGCTATTTACACCTCTTGGGCTATGATCACGAATGCGATCAGGGGGAACAACGCGCCTTAGAACAAGAGATCATCACCCATTTTAATCTACCCGCTAGTCTGATGATGCGCTCAGAGTGAGCTTGGCTTGTTGGATCGCTGCCAAATTTGCTTGCCATTTTGGGCTATAGAGCGCGTGTCGTAGGGTTTGGGGGATTTTATGTTGCCGACAAGCTTCCCTATAAACTTTAGGAAGAATTTGTAATGCGAGGGGCATGGAGCCTACAAACACATATCCTTCTAACGCGCCCACGCAATAAATGCGCGTCTTAGTCTTGATATGGGTATTGTAATGTTGACGCACGAGTTCTAAGCGCTGTTTGGCGCGCAACACATAGCCCAAGCGTTTAAGCAACATATCGATGTAGTAAAGATTTTGGGGGTTTTGCTTAAAAAGCCAAACACCTGCAACTAGTATGGTAGAGATAGGCGGGTAGAGCTGGCATTTTTCCTCATGCAAGGCTTGAAAAGAGCGCTTAAGTCCTCTGGGCATATCAAACCCTGCAAGGCGTGCCTCTAAAAACGCATCGCTAAATTTTTGTCTGAAAAGATTGCGTGTAAAACATGGATCGTAGTTGGTATGATCTGTAAAATAGCGATAGCCATTGGCATGCAAATAATCTTTAAGTGCGCGCTTAGGAGTGTAGAGAAGGGGACGCACAAGGGTATAATGCCCCCTATTTTCTAGTGTGTCAAATCCTAACAGAGTCTGCAAGCTCGCCCCCTTGGCTAATTGCATGAAAAACCATTCTAATTTGTCATTGAGATGGTGAGCGAGCAACACAAAGGCATAGCCAAATTGGGCGCTCAAGCGATCAAAAAAAGCATAACGGCATGCGCGCGCCCTAGCCTCTAGGTTGTGTGTGCCCTCTAAAGGGGCATGCCACACATGCACGCTTTTAGCGTAGCGCTTCCCTAATTCTAAGGCATACGCCACTTCTACTTGTGCCTGAGAGCGCAAGCCGTGATTCACAATCGCCAGATCGAAATCCACACCATGTTCGAGTAGGAGAAAAAATAACGCCACCGAATCCCCCCCTCCTGAAAATCCCAGCAAACATTTTGAAGCTTGAAAATACTCTATCCCTTCCAGCACTACGATCCTTTTTAGCACGATTTTACCACTCGCGCACTAAAGCCCCTAGCTTTAACTGTGGGGATATAAGGCTAGCATTAGCATGTCCATGCTAATATCCGAGCCACAATCAAGGGGTAATACCCTTGGGGTTGGGGCATCGACCTTTGGAATAGGGAACATGAGACTCCAAACGGAGCTGTTCCGCTTGAAGCCGCGATCTCCACTAAAGTTAGAATCCCCTAACTTTAGTTGTGGGGAGTATGTCAGTTAAAATCCATTAGCATAGCCCCCTGCTCTCATTCATTTAAAGCACCAAAGGAGTGGTCCTGTGTTGGCCCGTTTAGAACAATTTTTTGGTTTTGGCGCGCGCCAAACAAATCTGCGCACAGAGATCATTGCCGGTATTAGCACTTTTGTTACCATGGCTTACATTCTTGTGGTGAACCCCGCAATCTTACAAAAGGCAGGCATGGATTTTGAGGGCGTTTTTGTAGCGACCATTTTAGCCTCTGTGCTGGGCACTTTGATCATGGGGATTGTGGCTAATTATCCCATTGCCATTGCTCCAGGGATGGGCATGAACGCCTATTTTACCTTTGTGATTGTCTTGGGGATGAAAATTCCATGGCAGAGCGCGTTAGCCAGTGTTTTTATCGCCTCACTGATTTTTTTGCTCCTCTCTCTGACTAGGTTTCGTCAAGCTCTCATCAATGCCATTCCCCCCTCTTTGAAAGCCAGCATTAGCGCGGGTATTGGGCTTTTCATTGCTTTTATTGGCATGCAAAACGCCCATTTAATCAGCGCATCTAGCGCGACTTTAGTAACCTTGGGTAATTTTTCCGATCCCATCGCTTACATGTCCTTATTGGGTTTGTTTGTCAGTGTGGTGTTATTAGTCAAGCGCGTCCCTGCTGCGATTTTCTTAGGGATGCTTTTAAGCGCTCTATTCTGTGCCCTCTTGGGTAAGATCACGCTGCCAGAAACATTAATCCAATTCCCTGAGCATGCCACAAGCACCTTTTTTAAGCTGGATTTCAAAGCCTTCACCCCCGATTTACTCGCCGTGATCTTCACATTCTTTTTAATCATGCTCTTTGACACTACGGCTACTATGATCGGCATTGCACAGCAAGCCAAGTTGACCCACAATGGAGATTTTGCTAATGCCAAAAGCGCGCTCTGTGCGGACGCATTGGCAAGTACTTTTGGCGCACTAGCAGGCACTTCGCCCACCTCTGCTTATATCGAATCGGGGGCAGGAGTGAGCGTAGGTGGACGCACAGGTTTTACTTGCGTGGTGATCGCACTTTTATTTGTGGGCATGCTCTTTTTAGCCCCCTTAGCTAAGGTGCTAGCTAGTGTTCCTGCTATTACCGCCCCTGCCCTCATCATCGTGGGGTTTTTGATGATGAGTCATTTAAGCCAGATTGACTGGCACAATTTAGAAGAATCGCTTCCTGCTTTTTTTGTGTTGTTCTGGATTCCCCTCTCTTATAGCATTACAAGCGGAGTGGGGGCGGGCTTGATTCTCTACCCCTTACTTAAAATCGTCTGTGGCAAATTCAAGCAGGTGCACCCCCTACTCTACTTATTTATGATCCTTTTCATCATCCAATTTGTCCTAGAAGCCCTGCACAGCGTTCACTAGCGCGATTTGGGCGTGGTAACCAAGAATTCGCGCCTAGCACTTAAAAAGATTAAAAGCGCGCCCACTCCAAAAAGCACGCCAGAAACTCCCAAAATATACCCTAGATTCTGCCCAGAGAATGCCGCAATGAGCATGTTATTGAGGTGATAAAAGGGGGAAGAAGTGATAAAGATTTGACTCCAACTAGGCAAGGCTTGCAAGGGCATAAAGACATTAGAAGACATGATTACATAGAGGTTTAACACATTGGAGATGGCAAGCATGCTTTGGGTATTGCTGAAGTGTTTGACAACAAACAGAGCCAAGCCAGAGCAAAACACCCCAGCCAAGCTCAGTGTTAACAGACCCAAGAAAAATAACTCCACCTTCAAAAGGGGTAAAATTCCCAACACGCTGAAACTCCCCACAATAAAAAGCGCGCTAAACCCTAACACGATTGCCAAACGCGATAGGATCACTGCTAATGCAATCTCTAAATAGCTGGCCGGTGTAGCCATGTAAAAAAGAAGTGCCTTAAAAGCCCTAGAATCGCTCAAGGCTTGGGCTAGCCCAAAAATAGCCGTGGAGATGAGGGTGAGCATCACTAGACCAACTACGCTAGCAAAGCGAAACAAGGGTGAATGGGCATGCTCAAAGACCCCAATTAAAAAGGCGAGCATCAAAATGGGGTAAGCTATGGTCCAAAAAAGGGCGACATAGTTACTTAGATAGGACTTAAACTCCAACATAAAAATGGCATAAATGTGGCGCATGTGCTTCCTTTAAGTTCCCCAATGATCTAGTGCCAAAAGCAAATCTTGCGCTTTTGTAGGGCGCAAGTTAAGCCCCATGCGCTTAGTGGATAGGGGAGGTAGTTCTAGGCAGTCTTTTAAAGCTGTTGTGCCAAAGAACACATCGCGCTGGGCATCTAAACGCATTGTTAGTTGGTATTTATCCTTGAGAGTTTGTGCGATATCCTTACACTCGGTTTCATTTTCATAAGAGATTTCTAAAGCCAGATCGCCTAATAATGCCATGATCACTTTAGCCAATGTAGCATGTTGGATCACTTGCCCTTGATGCAAGCACAAGACTTTCTCACAACTCTCTAAAACACTCGCGTTATGTGTGGCGATTAAAGAGGTTTTTTTGTCCTTATTGCGTGCGCTGATTACTTCTGCTACGCGCATAATCGTGGGTTCATCTAAACTCGATTCGGGTTCATCTAAAATCAAGAGATCGGGATTATGTCCTAAACTCAAATCTAACTTCAAGCGTTGCTTCTGCCCATCTGAAAGGCTGTCATAGAGTTTAGAGAGTAAATTTTGCGAGAAGAAACCAAGTTGACAGGAGCCATGTATGCTTTGATAAAACTTGACAAGGTCCTTAGCTTTGAGCTTAGAGGGAAAGTTTAAAGAGGGCGCGCTGTAACCTAGTTTAGTGCGTAATGGCGGAGCGGTGTTAGTGTAAGCGATCCCATTAAGACTAGCCTGCACCTCAAAATCTAGGCGAAAGCCTAAGATCGCACCTAGCAGAGTGGATTTGCCCGCCCCATTGCTCCCAATAAGAGCCGTGCTAGTGTTTTCTGTGAAACTTAAATTCTCTACACTCAAGGGGTGCAGGGGCTTGAGATTTTCAGAACCACAGTAGCGTAAAGATCGGACATCAAGGCGCATCATATTCTCATTTTTTTGTCTAAAAAATCCCCGCATTCTAGCAGATATTTTTAAATTCAGTGATTAGTTTAAAAGTTGCAGAAATCTTTTGACAAATAATACAGACTAGATTATAATATGATTATTACTGTATAAAAAGGTGGTTTTTATGTTTAAAAAAGCTCTTTATGTGGCAGCTTTTTGCTCATGTGCTTTGGCTAGCACCCTAAATTTTGCAACCTCTAATAATGTCGGGCCCCTCAACCCTCATCTCTACTCACCCAATGAAATGTTTGCTCAGGCAATGGTGTATGAAGCCCTCACCAAATACGATGAACAGGGCAATATCCATCCCCATTTAGCAACAAGTTGGAAAATTGAAAATAAGGGCAAGAGGTATGTCTTTAAACTCAGGGAAGGCGTATACTTCAGCGATGGAACTAAATTTGATGCCCAAGCCGTCAAGGCAAATTTTGACGCGATTTTAAACAATTTGGATCGACACACATGGTTAGAGCTCTCCAATGTCTTAGTTAATTGCGAGGTGATCGATCCCTCCACCATTGCCCTCAATCTCAAACACCCCTATGAACCCACCCTCAGAGAACTCAGTTTGATTCGCCCCTTCCGCTTTATCTCTCCCAAAGCCCTTCTAAATGGACAAAGCAAGGATGGGATCAAGCAGGCGGTGGGCACGGGGCCCTTCAAACTAGAGAGTAGCCAGCTGGGTGTGAGCGATACCTTTGTAAAAAATGACAAGTACTGGGGGGAAAAAGCCCACTATGATAAGATTGTAGGCAAAGTGATCCCCAATCCTAATACCAAAGTGATCGCGCTTAAAACCGGTCAAATCGATCTCATTTATGCCAGTGAACAGATCCCTTTAGATGTCATCAGTGATCTGAAAAAGAACTTCAATGTCTCTCTATCCAAGCCTATTAACACTTTAGTTGTGGCCCTCAATTCGAAAAAATTCCCCACCTCAGATTTGAGCGTGCGTAAGGCCTTGAACATGGCTTTGAATAAGGAGCTCATTACAAAAAATGTCTTCTTTGACACCCAAAAGCCCGCGGGTTTCTTGTTTTCCAAAGACCTTCCTCATTGCGATATTGACTCCAAGGCTTATGACTTCAATCTCAAGGCGGCTAATGCCCTCTTACAAAAAGATGGTTGGGTGCTGCACAAAGATGGCTATCGCTATAAACATGGCAAAAAACTCAGCTTGGATTTTGTCTATGAGGGACATAATGCTGCGTTTAAATCCGTTGCAGAAATTGCCCAAGCGAGCTTTAAAAAACTCGGTGTGGCGGTGGAGCTGAAAGCTACTGAAAGTAGCATGTTTTACAAGAAACAAAAAAGTGGGGATTTTCACTTAGTCTTCAACCGCACTTGGGGTCTTCCCTACGATCCAGAGATGTTTTTAGCTTCTATGAGAACTCCCTCCCATGCGGACTATCAAGCCCAATCTGGTTTAGCCATCAAGCCTAAAATAGATGCGCAAATCTCTAAAATTCTCACTACTTTCGATTCTAAAGAAGAAGATGCGTTGATCAAAAGTGTTTTAAAAAGCCTACATGAACAGGCCGTCTATATCCCCATCTCCTATGAAACCAATATTGCTATCAGTAATAAAAAAGTGGGGGGTGTGCGGGCGTTGAACCTATCTAATATCATTCCCTTTGAACAGATGTATCCCAAGCCCTAATGCGCCAATACATTTTTAAAAGGACTTTGCTCATCATCCCGATGATCTTCATTGTGTCCTTTGTGATCTTCTTCATGCTACGACTCAATGGTACAGATGCGGCAATGAGTTATCTCAATGCCTCTAGCATCGCGCCCACCGATCAAGCTCTGCAAATGGCGCGCGCCCATTTAGGACTGGATAAGCCTCTATTAAGCCAGTATTACCTTTGGCTCAAAAACGCTGCACATGGAGATTTGGGTATTTCTTATATGAGTGGGAGAGCGGTTACGCCAGATATGATCTACTATTTCCAAAATAGCTTAAAACTCATCGCCCTAGCATTGTTGCTCACCTTTGGCTTGTCTTTGCCGATGGGCGTGCTCTCTGCAGTATTTAAAGATAAATTTGCAGATTATGCTATCCGTCTTTTCTCTTTTCTAGGTGTGTGTACCCCTAATTTTTGGTTTGGGTTTGTGCTCATTGGGTTTTTCTCTGTCAAATTGGGGTGGCTGCCCCCCTTTGGCTCTGGGGGTTTACTCCATTTGATCATGCCTGCCTTTGCCATTAGTTTTATGTCCATTGCCATTAGCGCGCGCTTGATTCGTGCCAATATGCTAGAAAACATGCACGCTAGGCATGTGAGTTACGCCAAAATGCGCGGGGTGCAAAAAACACGCCTGGTGTTGAGCCACATTCTAAGAAATGCACTTTTACCGGTGGTTACAGCGGTGGGCATGCATTTTGGGGAGTTAGTGGGCGCAGCCATTGTGGTAGAAAATGTCTTTGCCTACCCGGGCACGGGCAATTGGATCGTAGGGGCGATTCTCAATAACGATTACCCCGTGATCTTAGCCTTCATGCTCTTAATGGGAGTGATTTTCATCATCTCAAATCTCATCATCGATCTGTGCTATGTGTGGATTGATCCACGCATTCGATTGGGGTATAAATGAAGTTGCGCTATCTACCCGTGTTTTTGGCCTGTGTGATTCTGGCATTGATGTTTTTCTTAGCCCTGTTTGCGCCCTATGTTACGCATTATAAACCCGAGGAAATCGATCTTTTGGGTAAGTTCTTGCCCATGTCCAGTGAACACCTCTTAGGCACGGATCATTTAGGAAGAGACACCTTTAGCCGTCTTGTCTATGGCGCACGCATTAGTCTAAGCTGTGTGTTCTTAACCTTGCTTTTGATTATTAGTGTGGGCGGGGTGATTGGTAGCATTGCGGGTTTTGTAGGTGGGCGTTTTGATCAGATTTTAATGCGTGTGTGTGATCTCTTTTTTGCCATGCCAACTATCGTGCTCTCTTTGTTCTTGGTGGGACTCTTGGGCACGGGGTTAGTCAATATCATCATTGCGATCGCCCTGACCCACTGGGCATGGTATGCGCGCATTGTGCGCTCAATTGTGCTGAGTCTGAAAAATAAAGAATATGTGCTGGTGAGCAAAATGTGCGGAGCTTCTGGGCTAGAAAACTTCAAAAAAAACATGCTTAAACCCATTCTAGCCCAGTGTGTGATTGTGGCCACTCTGGATATTGGACATGTGATGTTGCACATTGCAGGCCTTAGTTTCTTAGGGTTGGGCGTGAAATCGCCCACGCCTGAGTGGGGCATTATGATCAGCGATGCCAAGGACTTTATTTTCACTTACCCCGAGCTCATTTATTACCCGGGCGTGGCGTTGTTTTTGTGCGTGATGAGCTTTAACATCATTGGGGATTATTTGCGCGATCGGCTAGACAGCGGGAAGGTGAGCGAAGATGCAGCATTTGAACATTAAAATCAAAATCGCCAAAGAGAAGCACCCCCTCATTGATGTAGAATTTAACCTAGAGAAGGGTGAGATTACGGCCATGTTGGGCAAGAGCGGGAGCGGGAAGAGCTTGAGTGCCGCCTCTATTTTTGGCTTTAGTCCGGCTGGCTTTGAGTGTTCTACAGAGGTCAAACTGGGCAATACACCCTATAGCAAGCGTCACTTGAGTATGATCATGCAAAACCCGCGCACGGCTTTCAATGTCTTGATGACTTTAAAAGCGCATGCGATCGAGAGCCTCAAGGTCATTGATAAATGGGACGCTTCCGGGATGGATCGCATTGAAAAAGCACTAGAAGAGGTGTGTTTAGAGCCTAGTGTTTTGGACAAATACCCTTTTGAGCTCAGTGGGGGGATGTTGCAAAGAGCGATGATCGCCCTAGCCTTGCTCAAAGAACCCGAGTTTATCATTGCCGATGAACCCACTACAGATTTAGACCTCATCACCCAGAGCAAGATTTTGGAACTCTTGTTGGAGTTGAAGACCAAAAAGCGGGTGGGTTTTTTACTCATCACCCATGATTTTGGCGTGGTCAAGCGCATTGCTGATAGTGTATTAGTGGTGAGTGAGGGGCGCATTGTGCAGAGAGGAAGTGTGCAGGAAATCTTTGAAAACCCTATCCACCCCCAAACCAAGCTACTCATAGAAGCCTATAAAAACTTTGGGAGGGGGTGGCATGCTAGCGCTTAAGGTCTCTGAACTTCATCATGACTATGAGATATTTTCTTTCTTTGGCAACAAGGGGTCTTTTAGCGTGCTTAAAGACATCTCTTTTAACCTGGAACAGGGGCGCGCGCTGGGTCTAATGGGGCTTTCTGGTTCGGGCAAAAGCACTTTGGCTAATATTTTAATGGGATTTATCAAGCCCACCAGTGCACACATAGAATTTTTTGGACAGGCGGTGAAAATGGCGACCTTGCCCCAGCGCAGGGAGTTTTATAAACAAGCCCAAATGGTGTTTCAAGACCCGATCAGCTGTGTGAACCCCTCTTTAAATGTCTATGAAGTGCTAGCCGAACCCTTAGTTAATTTACTCCACGTCAAGGGAGCAGAGCTTACCAAGCGTATCCAGCGAGCATGTGAGATGTTTCATATCTCACAAAAATACCTCCAAAAACGCGCCATTCTTTTAAGTGGGGGAGAACTAGGACGGGTGTGCTTGGCGCGCGCCTGCGTGATCGCGCCTAAATTTCTCATCTTAGACGAATCCCTCTCCTCCTTTGATTTGGTCTTGCAGCACCAGATCATCACTCTTTTAAAGGAACTCAAGAAAGACATTAGCTTTCTCTTTATCACCCATGACCTGCGCCTAGCTAAGGCTTTTTGTGATGACATTATTCTTTTGGACAAGGGTGAGATTGCCGAGCGCATTCTGCCTACTCAGTCCTTTAAAAGCCCCTTGGGACAGGATTTAACCCAAGCGGTATTGTGAAACAAACGCCTCTATCCCAAAGGCAGTATAGATATCTCTGTATTGCCAACATGCCCAACACCAACCACACACTTCAAAGCACAATAATCCTCCAAATCAAAACGCAAGGGCATGAGTAATTCGTGGAGTTTTTGATCTAGTCCACTCATACCGATCCCTTCATTAAGAACATTGCTGACTAATAGACGCTTGGCTTTGTGGCTAAATTCTAAAGCGCTTTGGGCTTGAGCAAATTCCTCTTGAAAGGGTTTTAAACGCCGATCTAAAAACTCAGTTAACATGTCCATATCTACAGGTTCAAAGATCACTCTTATAGAAAAACGGCGTAAAAATTCGCGCTTCATTCCGCATTCTATATAAATCCTCATTAGTGATTTTGGGGAATTTTTGATGGAGAGTTTTGTTATTTTTTCAAAGTTTTTCAAAATGTCCTAAGACAATAAAGAGCGTGTGATCGGTTTGTAAGGCAATGGTTTGTCCACTGGCCCTGCCTCCGTATTCAAAAGACACAATCCCCTTTTCAATCACCTTGAGCAATTCATTTTGCACTCCCTGTCTCCACTCTTTGTCATGCCAACTCCCCTGTCCTAATTTGTCAATCTCATCTAAGACCAACACCCCTCTGTTGGTTTCATTGCCTATGTAAAAGCAGCTGCATTGACAATGCAATAGGGAATGTCTAAATACTGAGTGGCCATTTCAAGTGAACCACCCACCAAAGACGACTGGACTTCTTGTTTCAACAATCCATAACTAGCTATATCCAGTATGTAGCCATACTTGATTATAACCCCCTTAGCGGGACAAG
>NZ_FZMA01000023.1:0-19244 GCF_900197775.1 Helicobacter salomonis | reverse complement strand
TTGAGACAACCTCAGCTCACTTTTGGGTTTTTGAAGCGGGGTTTAAAAAACCCGCTTTGTAGGTGATGTGTTCATTAACATTCGTGGGGTTTATTGAGATTGGGGTGAGGGGCGGTTTTCTACTCCATGCGCACCTTAGTAGAAGGCTTTGTCAATGAAACAAAGCCACTTGTTTTGTGAAGCTAGTAACTTTTAATGTAATCCCCTCAGAGGATTTTAAAGGAGATGATATGGAAAAGATAGAGTGGAATGGGGAGCAGAAGGCAGAGTTTCAGAGATTATTGCGGGAATTTGTGAGACGTATAGATGTCAAGATAGAGGGTAAAGATCGGACATTGAAGGGCATGGAAACATCTGACTTAAAGAAAGATTTTAATCTCCTTTTGAATAGTATTGGCTATGAATGTGATCCCCGTTTTGGACAGGGCACGATCGCGGGTTCTGGCAACGCAAACTTTAAAGATGACAGAAGACCGTCAATTGTCTTTTGCCGTCAAGATATCCTCAAAGAACACCTTGTCAACGGAACTAAACTCAAGCAGAGTGAGGGTTTTTATATCTGGTTTGCCTACTATTGGCGCGACCCCCTAGTAAGGCGCACGACTGACCCTCAAGATGGGTTTCATCTGTGCATAGGTAGAGCAGAAGGGAGCCTAGATGAGTGTAAAAGATGTCTGGCATATGAACCACTCTTTGTTAAGAATCCAGAAGGTTTTAACGAGGAAAGAGTTTACCCTGATTTGGAACCTAATTTGGAAAAAATCACAGATTATTTTTTGGAATTAGTGAGTATTTTTAATGCGATTCCTGTAGAGCATTTTAGACCAATTAACAATCTACGCACACTGCCCCAACAAATCATCGCCATACCAGAGAAAATCCCCATGAATAATTCCCCCAAAATCCCCCTAAACCAAATCCTCTATGGACCTCCGGGCACGGGTAAGACCTACAACACTATCAATAAGGCGTTAGAGATTTTGGGACACGACACCACTAATATGAATCGCAAGGAAACCAAAGCCCTTTTTGATCAATATAAGCAAGAGGGGCGTATTGACTTTGTAACTTTCCACCAAAGCTATGGCTATGAGGAATTTGTAGAGGGGATCAAACCGGAGATGGATAACGAGCAGGAAAGTAGCGAGCAGGTGCGCTACAAAGTTGAGGACGGGATTTTTAAGAGAATGTGCCAAGTTGCGCTACAAAACTATCAGGACTCTCTTAAAACAGATGAGGCGATCGCTGAGGAGATCGAATTAGAAGAGCTATTAGAAGAATACGCCCAAGACATTGAGTATAGACTTAGTCAAGGCGAAGTTCTTAATTTTCTCTCACGCATGAAAATTAAGGCTGTGTGTCGGTCTCAGAAAGGGGATTTTCGATCAATCCGGCTTGGAACAGACGGGTCAAACACCTCAGCATGGCAGAGTTTAACAAAAGATATTCTTGTGCGGGATTATTTAGATTTTAAAAATGGCAAAATCCATAGTTATAGAGACATTAAACCCACTTACGAATCACAATCCAAAATACATGGTAATGCTCCCTATTACTATGCGCTGCTCACAGAACTTAAGAAGTTTGAGGATACGAGATACCAAGTTAATATCCAGCCAGCCCCCAAAGCTCCCGCCAAGCAACCCTATATTCTTATCATCGATGAGATCAATCGGGGGAATATTTCTAAGATTTGTGGGGAGCTTATTACCCTCATAGAAGAGAGCAAACGCATAGGTAATAGCGAGGCATTGCGGATTACTTTGCCTTATAGTAAAGAGTCCTTTGGCGTGCCCGATAATCTTTACATCATCGGCACGATGAACACCGCCGATCGCTCCATCGCTTTGCTAGATACCGCTCTGCGCCGTAGATTTACCTTTGTAGAGATGATGCCTAATCCCACTTTGCTTAGCACAGATTGCGCGGGTGTTAATTTACAGAAACTTGTAGAAGCGATGAATGCGCGCATAGAGTTTTTGCTAGATAACAACCACACCATTGGGCATAGCTACTTTTTAGGACTTAAAGACTTAGAGAGCTTGCAAGAGTGCTTTAAAAATAAAATCATCCCGCTTTTGCAAGAGTATTTTTATGACGATCACGCCAAAGTTTCAGCGGTGCTAAATGGCAATGGCATGCTAGAGGTTAAAGAAGTCCAAAAAATGGGGGCTGTTTTAGGAAAACTCGTAGAGGACTTTGTAGATATGGATAAAAAAGTCTATCATCTCACAGAGTCTAAAGGGTGGAGGGCTGAACAATTTCAAGCCATTTATGGGGGCACTAAGCAAAATGAGGGGCAGACACAACCCAATGAGCCTAGCGTCCAAAATGCAAACCCATGAAAACCACGCCCACGCTGTATTTGGCCGAATACCAAACCTTTAGCCAAGCGGATATCGAGAAGTGCTTGGAGGAGTACAAGGCTAAAGCTCCCAAGATATGGGAAATCCTGAAAGATTTTGCCCACCAAGAGGCCAACCACGCCTTTTTGAGGTTTAAAAATAAGCACACCCTCAAAACCCAAAACTATGTGGGCTTAATTCAGGTGGGGGGCTTTTGCATTGAGATACTACCTAAGATTTGCGGGCGAGATTTAAAGAGAGAGGATTTAAAGAAACATTGCGACTGCAAAATGAAAATCCCCAAACTCGATCGCGCAAAGTTTCAAGATCAGGTAAGAGAATTTGTAGAGCTGCAAAGTAATCCAAAATCCCCACAAAAACCCTCATGCTCCCTCTGCCATGCTAAACAAGTGCTTTATAATTGTCTGATCACTCTTAAAGACGCACCTTTTAAGCAAAGCCAATTTTCTGAGCTCAGTAGTGCACACTTGCCCCTGCTAGATGTCTTTATCCAAATGTTTTTAGAGGAGTGTGCCCAGCTTATCAAACGGGGGTTAAAGCAGGATTATCTAGCCATCTCTGAGAATCGCCCCTTTCTTAAAGGCAAGTTAGAGTTTGCCCATCACCTCAAAACCAATATGATCCACAAAGAACGCTTTTACACGACTAGCGACGAATACAGTTTAGATGTCGCGCCTAATCGCCTCATCAAATCCACGCTCAAAATGCTTAAAACCCTAGTTCTGAGCCCTTTGAGTCAAGAAAAATTGCATTCCGTGTGCTTTGTCTTTGATGAGGTGAATCCTAGTAAAAACATCGATGCAGATTTTGCCAAAAGCGCTCATGCCAGCCGTTTTAAAGAATATGAAAATCTTTTAGCATGGTGTGATCTTTTCTTGCGCAACAAAAGCTTAACCTCTTATAGTGGAGTGGAGCGGGCTTATGCGTTGTTATTCCCTATGGAGAAACTTTTTGAATCCTTTGTAGGGCATTGGTTAAAAAGAGTGGATTGTCATGTGCGCTTGCAAAAGCAAAATAGAAAATACCTCATGGAAGCGCAAAATTCTCAAAGTTGCTTTGCCATGTTCCCCGACATTGTGCTAAAAAAAGATGGTGAAACTATTATTTTGGATACCAAATGGAAACTCATCCAAGAGCAAAAAGGTATATCCCAAGACGACCTCTATCAAATGTGGGCGTATGCGAGCAAATACGCCTTTCTTAAACAAGAACAAGAACAAGAACAGTCAACACCCCAAATCCAAGTGTGGTTGGTCTACCCTTACCAAGAAACAGAAGAAACGCAGACATTGACTTTTAAGGCTAGCGAGTTATTTGGTCAAGGACCTATTAAACTTTCTATGCGCTTTTTTCCACTAGGAGTATTCACTGATCCTCCTGCGAGCGGAAAATAAACTTATCAATTTTAAAGAAGATCAGTGCGCCAATACTCTGCCCTAAAAACAAATTGAGCCAGAGGGGGGTGTGCATCCACTCAAATAGGAGCATGAAGGGTAGCATCACCACAGCTGAGACCATCCAACGCACCCAGTAAATGAAAAAGAGTCTAGTCTTGTATTCCTTGAGAAATTTCAATTGCTTGAGAAACTCCATCCATGCTCCTAAAATTTGAATAAGAAATGGCACGCACCACACACTCGACCAAAAAGAAAGGATCACAGAATAGGAGTGGTGCTAAACCCCCTCCTCAAATCCGCATTGTTAAGACTTTTTAGACCACAATTCTTCAATGCGTTTGCCGTAGTGTGGATCGGCTTTTGTGAAGTGCTCTAACTGGCGCTTGATGATATCGCTAGGCACGCCCTGCATGGCATCCGCGACATTTTGGCAAGTGCGTTCTTGCTCATCTTTAGGCATTAAGCGGAAGAGATCGCCCGCTTGCGTATAGTAATCTGTGTCATAATCCCTAAAATTATAGGCATAAGCGGCCATTTCATCGGCGAGCTTGCTCAATTCCAGCTTGGGTTCTCTAGCATGGGGAGCTTCTTTATAGCCGGGCAAGGAACTGGGCTCGTAGTTGCGCATGGCTCCGTAGTATCCGCTGGTCATGAAGCCGTCCCTAGAGGAGGTGGCAAAGGGGCAACGAGGCGCATTAACAGGCAACTGGCTATGGTTGATCCCTAAGCGGTAGCGGTGGGTATCTCCATAAGCAAAGAGTCGCCCCTGCAACATGCGATCAGGACTGTAGCTGACACCGGGTACCACATGGGCGGGGTTAAAGGCAGATTGTTCTACTTCAGCGAAGTAGTTTTCAGGGTTTTTGTTGAGCTCTAAGATACCTACCTCAATGAGTGGATAATCTTTATGACTCCACACCTTTGTGACATCGAAAGGGTGGAATTTATAGTTCTTCGCATCGCTCTCAGGCATGACCTGCACGCAAAAACGCCACCTAGGGTAATCTTTTTTCTCAATAGCTTCAAAGAGATCACGTTGGTGTGAATCCATGTCGTGCATGCGGATTTTGGCCGCCTCTTCACTGGTGAGATTTTGAATACCTTGCAAGGTTTTAAAATGGAATTTCACCCAAAAACGCTCGTTTTTCTCATTAACCAAGCTAAAAGTGTGGCTTCCATAGCCATTCATGTGGCGATAGGTCTTGGGAATACCTCGATCGCTCATCAAAATGGTAACTTGGTGCAGACTCTCAGGCACTAAGCTCCAAAAATCCCACACCATCGTGGCGTCTTTAAGGTTAGTTTTCGGGTGGCGTTTTTGAGTGTGGATGAAGTCGGGGAACTTGATAGGGTCTCTGATAAAAAACACGGGGGTGTTATTGCCCACGATATCCCAGTTGCCCTCTTCCGTATAGAGTTTAAGCGCAAATCCCCTAGGATCGCGTTCAGCATCAGCAGAACCCTTTTCACCCGCCACGGTGGAGAAGCGTAAAAAGCAAGGGGTCTTTTTGCCTACTTCGCTAAAAAGCTTAGCCTTGCTGTATTTTGTAATTTCAGTGTTTGTGATGGTCAAGGTTCCATAGGCCCCGCTCCCTTTAGCGTGCACCACCCTCTCGGGAATCCTTTCGCGATCAAAATGGGCAAGTTTTTCTAAAAACCAAGTGCTTTGCAGTAAAACAGGACCTCTGGGCCCAGCTGTGAGCACATCTTGGTTATTACCAATAGGCGCACCAACGGCATTAGTCAGGACGACATGCTTATCCATAAAAAATCCTTTCAAAATTAGATGAGGCGATAGGATCACATCAGAGCAATCCTTTCTTAATTATAGTGTTAAGATGGTAAGTTTTTTAAACAAATTGTGATAAAAGAGTTAAAATGCCGTTCATATTCTCAAAAAGTTACACTCTGTAACATCTTTACCATTTATCCTTGAAAGTTTCCAGCATTTAAGTATGAAAGACGGCTTACGCTTTGGTTAAGTACATAATCCACTTAAAGACGCGTATCGAGTTTTCTATAGTGGTGCAAGGCAAGGCCACACAAGAGCCCAAAGGGGAGTACAATCCCCAACTCAGGATAGAAGAGGCCAGCAATGCTAAATTTTCCCAATGCAAAGAAAAGCCCCCAAAGAATGAGAGAGAGAATGATGAATTTTAAACTCAAGAGTGCAAGATTCTCATAACGGGCGAGGTTAGGGGTATAACGGGCAATTAAAATGGCAGTAAGAGGCACAAAAAAGGGTAAGAAAATAGATACATAGAGAAAAGCGCGGACTTTTTTAGTATCTCCATGCTGTCTATAAAGCACGCGTAGAGAACGCAGCGCATCTGCAATGGAAACGGCAGGTTTATTTTGATAGATGGTGTCAAGTACTTTGGGGTGAAAACCCTTGAGCGTTTTCAGCAAGGCGCTATTTTCCAGGCGTAAACCTTGTGGTCCTAGTGCAAGAGGTGTGGGCAATAGGGCAGTGGTGGCATCGTGCAACACCCAGTATTTATGTTCAAAAACTGCGTGATTGGCTTGTGCGACTGCACTCAATTCATTATTGGTTAATGTAAAAATCTTGACATTTTGTGCGCTTTGCAAGAGAGGGTTAATCTTGCCAAAATAGACATAATCATCATTATACTTGACCAGCAAATTTTCAGACATATTGCTCGAGCTATCCTTATAGATAATCTGCTCTGCTTTTTCTTGCATGTATACAAAAGGTGTGGCGTTAAGACCTATGAAAACTGCGATAAAAAATAGGTTGATAGCGAGCATGGGTTGCAAGATTTGCTTGATTGAGTAGCCGATAGCCAGCAGGGCACTGTATTGATTAGAACGAATAAAGGCGATGTAAAAGAGCACGAGGCCCAAGAGCAAGGAAATAGGCAGAGTGTAATTGAGCGCATAGAGACCGTCGTAAACAAAGAAGAGTAAAATGAGGTTGGCAGCATCGGGGAATTTATCTGCATACTGCAAACTATCAATTCCAATGAAGAAAAATTCTAGCGCCATCAAAATGATGAGGCAATATTTGAGGTAATAAGAACCTACGAAGAGCCAGAGTCGCATCGGAGAGATTTATGGGGATTGAGTGTAAAACGATTTTGCATGCGCGCGAAATCGTCAGATTCCAAGTAAAAGCACAGTGCTTCAAGCGTATGTGCCAGAACTTGCTGTTTCAGGGGTTCTTCATGGGATTGGAAGCGTTCCAGAACATGCGTGTGTGCGTCCACACCGCGCCCAATCCCAATCTTGACTTTGTAGAATGGGTGGGGATAATGTGCTTCTATGGATTTGAGGCCATTATGCCCTCCATGACCCCCTTTCTGCTTGAATCGCAATGCACCCAAGGGTAGGTCTAAATCATCATGCACCACCACCAACGCCCGCACATCATGATAGTGCAAAAACATTTCTAAAGCCTCTCCAGAGGCGTTCATATAAGTGGTGGGTTTTAGCAGGTAACAAGAATATTGCACTAAAAAAGCAGACTGGTAATTAGCGGTGTACCTAAACTCTGCATGGAGTTCATGCGCCAAGAGGTCTAGGACATCAAAGCCCACATTGTGGCGTGTATGGGCATACTCAGAGGTCGGATTTCCTAAACCACAAATAAGTCGCAAGGGTTATTTTGCCTTAATCACTCCCACAACAGCGTTGTTAGGATTTTCTAAAATCCTCACTGATTGGGGCAATTCCAAATCGCGCACCAAAATCACATCGCCTACATCTAAAGAGGATACATCCAGTTCAAAGCTAGAAATGAGGTGCTCAGGTTGGCATTCTACATGCACACGACTCTTGGAAAGCATCAAAATCCCCTTGTTTTTGAGTCCTACGGGTGTTCCATGCACCTTCACGGGGACATAGAATTTAGACACCATGCCCGAGTTAAGCACAAGCAAATCCACATGCATGAGGGCATTGCTCACGGGGTCTTTTTGATAGCTTTGCACAACCACGTGGTAAGCGCATTCCCCCACCTTTACCTGAAAATCCAAGTTAGGTTTGTTTTTGACAAAGCGGATAAAGTCATTGGTCTTGAAGCTGGCATAGACATTAGGCACCCGATTGCCATAGAGATTGGCAAGTAGATAACCCTCTTTACGCAACGCCTTTCTTTGAGATTTAGATAGATCGCCCCTGACTTGGCCCTCTAACATATACTTCCTTTACGAAAAAATAAGCCCTCATTCTAACACATTCTAGCTTAAGTAGTTGATTTATCCTAGGCTTGCCTTGTATCTTGACATACTCTCCCATAACTAAAGTTAGGGGATTCTAACTTTAGTGGAGATCGCGGCTTCAAGCAGGACAGCTCCATTTGGAGTCTTACATTCCCTATTCCAAAGGTTGATGCCCCAACCCCAAGGGTATTACCCCTTGATTGCACAAATATTAGCACAGCCATGCTGGTGCTAGCCTTATGGCGTGGCTGGTAATCTGGCTTTGAACTTATAAGGCCGCATACGGAAGATTTGTGCTATAAAATGCGGAGGTGGGGTTGGGGTGTTAACGCTTAGAATAACAACCATAAAGCCTCTTGTAGAGTGGATTTTGGTGATGCCATGAACCTCGTGGCTGGGTAATCCATTAATCTTTAGCTGTGAGAATATGTCGACAAAAAGTAAGATGGCCGTGCGGTATTGGTGTCTGGTGTGGGTGTTGGTGGGGAGTTTAGGGGCTAAGAATCTGAGCTACATGTCCTCTTCCTATCAAGCCGGGATGGTGTTCTTAAAAGCGCGGGGTACTACGAAACTCTTGCAAGGAGCGTCCATTACCTGGGGTTATGAGGTGAACCCCAAACACGATTGGGCCTATTCACGCTACTATATCTTCTTAGATTATGGCAATGTGCTGTCAAAGCCACATTCTCTCACTCAAGTTAATCTCTTTACTTATGGGGTGGGAGGTGATTTTATGGTGGCTTATAATAAAAATCCTGTCAATTCTTGGGCTTTTTTCTTTGGCTTGCAGCTTGGTGCCAATACCTGGCTTGTTAACCAAAAGGCTAAAAACATTGTGCGCAACACATGGAACTCATTCAGAGACCTCGTATTCAAGTCCCAGTCTACTTATTTTAGAGCGATCGGAACTTTCGGTGTGCAGTTTCGCACTATCGTGGCATGGCACATCGTAGATGTAGAATTAGGAATGAAAATCTTTTTAAATCCGGAGCCCAAGAGCGCCTTCGAGAGAAGTGTGGTATTCTTCATCTCTCATGCATGGCACTTTTGAGTAGGGGTCCTAAGACCCCCGGAGAGACTAAAGCTTGCTAGCGTGGTCTCTGAGATATTCTTTTACACCTTCGTGCGTAGGTTTCATGCCCGCATCGCCTTTTCTCCATCCAGCAGGACATACCTCGCCATTTTCTTCAAAGAAAACAAGAGCGTCTACCATGCGCAACATCTCATCTACATTCCTGCCTAGAGGGAAATCATTGATGACAGCATGGCGTACTTTTTGGTGTTTGTCAATCAAGAAAGAACCACGAAGCGCGACGGCATCGTCAAAGAGCACATCATAACTCCTGGAAATTTCTTTTTTGACATCCGCTACCATAGGAAAGCTCACTTGACCAATACCGCCCTTGTCCACAGGAGTATTTCTCCAAGCGTAATGCACTACTTCGGTGTCGATAGAGACCCCAATAATCTTGAACCCTTTTTCCTCAAAGTCCTTAACGCGATGGTCAAAAGCGATAATTTCAGAGGGGCACACAAAGGTAAAATCTTTAGGCCAGAAAAACAGCACAGCACCATTTCTACCGAGGTTCTTAGAAAGCTCAAAATCTTCAACCACTTGGTTATTAGGTAACACAGCCGTGGCTTTAAAATCAGGGGCTAATTTTGTAACTAGCATTAAAACTCCTTAAGATTGTTTTGTGTCAAAAGACGCGACACTATAGTGAAAACAGCCTGAATAATCAAGAGGTATGAGCTATAATCACACCAATACCACTTCAAGTACAAGGATTGAATTGAGACGCAACCTGTCTTTCAAGATGTTTAGGCGTTCCATCGTCCAACTTTTCTCATTTTTCAGCCAACGCGATAAAAAAATTGTCTTCTTCTTGGTGGTGATGTCTGTGGGACTCTCAATTTTAGAAGTGCTCACTATTAGCATGATTATGCCCTTTATCACTCTAGCCAGTACACCCGATTTGATTTTAAACCATCCCTACAGCGCCACTCTATACAAGTGGCTTCATTTTAGTAGTCCCTTGCATTTCATGTTTGTCTTTAGCTTCGTGCTCGTGAGCCTGTATTTGTTTAGAATGGCCTATAGTGTGTGTTTCACCTATTTGAATAGTCGCTTTGCCAATAAAAAAGCCCATATGATCGCCCAGCAACTCTTTTTGCGCCATATTCAGGCATCCTATTTGGAACACACTAACTTGCACTTGGATCGCATCCGCAATACCATCACCGCTAAAAGTGTCCAAACTATGGAGGGGTTTAGCGCATTATGGAATCTGTTTTCAGAAGCCATGGTAATCATGTTCTTGTATGTTTTGCTTTTGTTAACCAACTGGAAAATGACTTTGGTGTTGAGCGTCTTACTGCTCTTGCAAGTGTTTTTTATCACTAAGCACATGTCCCGTTCGATTCAAAGAAGGGGCCATGTTGTCGTGACTTCGGGTGAAAACTCCCTTAAAGTGCTTTCAAAGTTCTTCGGGAACTTCAAGCTCACACGACTCAAAAACAACCATTTGGAGGCCTGTAGGCGTTTTTCTGAATACAGTCTCAAGAGTGCGCATGCCAAGATCGCTTACCAGACAATGCAAGCGATGCCTAGTCGAATTTTAGAAACCGTGGGCTTTAGTTTGCTAATCCTAGCGGTTGCCTATGTGCTTTACAAATACGGGGAAGCTCAGATGGTCTTACCCATCATCTCTATGTATGCTCTAGCTTTGTATCGCATGTTGCCCTCTATTAGTAGAATTTTGGGGCATTACAACACCATTGCCTACAACCAGCGAGCCATTAATGTTGTGTTTAAGGAATTCCATGCGCCCATTCAACATGAAGGAGATACACCTCTTGAGTTCACACACAGCATTCAATTACGCCATATTGATTTTGCCTACAAGCTCCAAAACCCTATTTTGCGCGATTTCAACCTCACAATTTACAAGGGACAAAAGGTCGCTTTTGTGGGGCCTAGTGGGTGTGGTAAGTCGACTTTAGTAGATATTTTGATGGGCATGTTCACCCCCAGTCGTGGGGCTATTTATGTAGATGATAAACCGCTCAATGCGGAAAATATCAAGAGTTGGCGCCAAAAATTTGGCTACATTCCCCAAAATATTTATCTCTTTGATGGTAATGTTGCTGAAAATATCGCACTTGGCAGCCCTTTACAAGAAGAGCGACTCGTAGAAGTGTGCAAAATGGCGCACATCTACGATTTTCTAACCCAACACGAAGGTATTTATACCCAGGTGGGCGAGGGGGGGGTGAAACTCAGCGGTGGGCAGAAACAACGCATCGGCATCGCGCGCGCCCTCTATGATAACCCTGAGATTTTGGTGCTAGATGAAGCCACCTCTGCACTAGATACCTCCACGGAGAGCAAAATCATGGAGGAAATTTACAATGTTGCTCAAGATAAAACCCTGCTTGTCATCGCACACCGACTGAGCACTATTGAACGCTGCGATGTGGTCATCGATCTGCAAAGTATGCAGCACAATCCTGCAAGTTAAAACATTGAAAACTCTCAAGATAGCCAGCGCGATCCACACCTTCAACTAAGGTTTTAAGCTCGGGATTGTTGTAGCCTAAAAACGCAATTTGGTTCTCGCGTGCGCAGAGATAATCATTAGAGCTATCTCCGATGAGCACCATGTCTTGAGGTGCATAGGCGTATTTTTCGATCAAATGCGCCACAACCTTAGGCTTGGCAGGTGGACTTCCCTCAATGCTTCGGAAATAAGGAGTGATTTCTAAAAAGGCGCAGAGTGCTTGCAATTCCGTATGTAGAGCAGCTGAAGCGACATGAAAGGGATAACTCTTGTGGTGGGTTTGGATAAAGTGGAGCACTTCAGCATTGAGATGACTCTTAGAAAAGAGTTCTTTAGAGATGATTTGGCCAAACTCTAGTACCAGTGCGTCTATTTGGTGTGCCTCTAAGGGGGTGCCTAAAATATGGCGGTAAAAATAGTCAATCTTTTCATTTCTGGAGATTCCTCCGCTTTTGTAATGGTATTGCTCAAATTGTTGCCATGCTTGAGTACTCACATTTCCAAATAGCTGTTTATAGCCTGCACATTTCAAGTGCATGCTATCAAAAATCACCCCATCAAAATCCCACACCACAACTTTAAATTCCATAGACACTCCTTTTGCATGAACTCTAACAAAATCAGATTAACCGCCCAAATTTGCGTTGCCGTTGTTGGAAAGCACAGATGATAGCCTGTAGGTGCGTGGGTGTGAAATCAGGCCACAGTACAGGGCTAAAAAAGAGTTCAGCATAACTAGATTGCCAAAGCAAGAAATTAGATAGACGCATTTCTCCTCCCGTGCGCACAAGCAAATCCACATCGGGCATACCCGCAGTGTCTAAATGCGCTCCAATGAGCTCCTGCATATTGTCTCCGCTCTTTTGAGAGTGCAAAATTTGCGCGCAGGCACGGGCAATCTCATCGCGCGCGCCGTAGTTGAGGGCGAGCACTTGGGTGAGTGCGCGGTGATGTTCCGTGTCTTTTTCTAAAGCTAGAATCGTTTGGCGTAAATCGCGATTAAAACGCTCCAAGTTTCCAATGGCCTTGAAGCGGATTTGGTTTTCTAAATAAGTAGACCTCTCCTGGATGAGGTATTTCTTCAGCATACGCATCAAGAAGTCCACCTCTCTTTGGGGGCGATTCCAGTTCTCTGTAGAAAAAGCATAGAGGGTAAGATAAGCGATGTGATGTTTCGCACACCAAATCGTGATCTCACGCAGGGCGAGCACCCCGCGCCTGTGCCCATAAGTGCGGGGTTTGCCCTGTTTCTTAGCCCATCTCCCATTTCCATCCATGATAATGGCCAAGTGCGCCAACGCATTCATTGCGATATATAGAAACCCCACTATTCCTTAAATCTTCAATTCTCACGCCAAAGGCTGGAAATCTCCATGCTATCCAAGAATGCCTTAAGAGATGGTCGCTTAAAACTTTTTGCGCTCCACATCCTTTAAGATTTCTTCGGAAATGCGGTTGATGTCTTGAGAAGCACTCAGAGAGTCACGCGCGATTGCGATATTGCTCTGCGTATCTTGCTTAAATTCTTCCAAAGATTGGTTGATTAATTCCACTTCTTTGGCCTGGTTTTGAATACTTGATGAAGTGTCAGAGATACTCTGCACCAAGACATTGATATTGGTCTCGATCTCACTAAGAGATTTTTGAGTGCGCTCAGCGAGCTTACGCACTTCATCAGCCACTACCGCAAAGCCTCGCCCATGCTCACCTGCGCGTGCAGCTTCGATAGCAGCATTGAGGGCGAGTAAATTAGTCTGATCGGCGATATCGCGGATAATTTCCACAATATGCTTAATATCCTGACCTTGCTGAATCATTCCCTCACTCTTGTGGGCCACCTCTGTAATGCCGCTGGTGATCCCCCCGATACTCCCAATAGTCTTATCCAGACTATTGTTTTGATTATTGGCAATCTCATTGAGGCGATCCACACAGCTATTGAGCACATTTACCTTACTATCCAATTCCCTTGCAAAATCCGCAGAGGTGCTGAGCATGCGCTTGGTTTCATTGGCAAGTGCATCGAGCACCACCTCAATGTGCCCACTGGCATTGGGGATACCCTTTCTGAAATCGTATTCAGAATAGCGTTCAAACGCTTCGTTAATGGTTGCCATGTGTAGCCCAATATTCTTCTGCATGTAGAGAATAATGTTGTTAATATTCTTTTTGAGTGCGATCAAGGAGGGGTTACTAGGCTCAGCATTGATGGTTTGACTAAAGTCTCCCATTTCCACTTTGGAGGCAACCTCAATACTGTTTTGTACGGCCTTTTCATCTTGCACAATGGTTTGCTGGACTCGTTGGATGTTTTCATTGATAGAGCTTTGTATTTTACCTAGATCGTCCGCACTGGTAGCAGGAATGAGTTGGATATGATCGGGCGAAACTTCGTGGCGCAGAATTTTAAAGAAATTCTCCAAATTACGAGCAACATTACCAATGCGCTTGCTCATCAGTGTGTACAAGAGCCAGTAAATGATGCCAATCACCACAACCAGACCAACTATCCCTGTAAGGCGCACCGTCATTTTAATCGAATCAATGTCTCTAAACACCCGTTTCTCGCTACGCACACCCACCACGGCCCAGTGATAATTGTTGGTATTCTTTCTGAAAATGCTAAAGGAAAAGATAGCCCCATAAGACATTTCATGACTCACCTTGGAATACACTTGAAGCACTTTTTTCTCATTTTTCTGTATGATGGGCAAGCCTTGTTGGCTAAATTCTGGATTGAACTCTTTCCATGCATGTCCGCGCCATTCTTTATTGTTATGCACCACTAGTAGAGTTCCATCTTCTGCGATAAGATTGAATTTTGTATCCCCCACGCCATAAGCCTTGAGCACATAATCATAACGATCAATGTTGATAAAAACCGTGATAGCCCCCTTAAAGACACCTTGATCGTCTCTCAGAGGATAGATGATGTCTACTCCATAAATGGTGCTCCCATCTTGCATGGTGCGCAAATAGGGTTTGTTCAAGATTAAATCTTCACCCGGCTTGCTCACCTTTTCGTAGAGAGGATTGTCGTAGAGCTTGGGTGCTGGCATGACCTTGATATGGCCTGAACCTATAAGGCTATTAGGGTCATTCTCTCCCTGCGTGGATTTCTCAAATAAAAAGGCATTTGCATGATCGTCCTCCAACGCGATAGAGAGGGCATACACCGTCCGTGTATAGTAGAGATACTCACTCAAAAGTGTCTTTTTAAAGGCCATGTCGGCAGAGCCATTTTTTAAAAGCGCAGTTCTCAAAATGTGGAGGCGCACCAGTGAGCGCGTAATACTATCTTGCACCCCTTTCCCGGCATTACGCACCTGAGCCTGCAAACGATTAAGGGCCTCTTCTTCCAACAATCTTTCCACCTTGAAAGAGACAATATAGGTTATCGCTAACACTAGAATCACCAGTGCTGATCCGATGGCCAACACCATTTTACTTCTCAAGGTTATATTTTTAAACATAGATTCCTTTCACATTACAACAAATGAAGAAGGCCTAGTTTAGCACTTTTTGTAGAAATTATACCTATTCTGAGATGAGAACACACTGCCCATGCAAGATACGGGCTTAACTCAAATTTTCTTGAGCTTCCACCAAAAACAAAGGTCGGTATACCAACGCTTGAAAGTTTTTTGAATCTTGTAAAAAATGTAGTCGCGCAAAACTTTCTTGGTTAAGAGCGGCTCTAGGCATGAGAGATACGCTTTAGAATCTTTATTAGTTAACCAACGATCGTAGCGCTCAAAATAAGTCGTTGTGAAAGGCGTGCGCACCAAAGCGCGAATCCAAAGTGGGGCCGCGTGGAAATTTTGAGGCTCCCATGGCTTGATCTCACCACAAAAATGCCACATGATCACCTCATTGGTATTTTGCACTGCCTGATGGATGGGATGGTTAGGAATATTGAAGTGGAAAGGATTGGTGTTGTAAGTATGGGGCAATTCTAGCATATATCCATGGCACAACAAGGTTAATGCATCCTGTTCTGGATAACAGAGCCCATGTCCCTTGTGTGCAAAAAACTCGATACACTGCTCTTCAAGATTACTTTTGCGCCAGGCTTTAAGATTAAAAACAGCAAACCCTATATTGAAGGGATTTTCATAGAGGATTTGCCATTGTTCGGGGGATAAAAAATGTCTATCGATGGTTATTTTTTTGCTAGAAGCCATTATCAGACGCGTCCTGATTGCCTCTGCGACACTGGCATCACCTCTGAATTCTTTAGCAACAGCTAGGTAGTATGGATCGTCTGTATTCAAAGCAAAATAACTCTCACTCATATCTTTGACAAACACGACATCTACATCACATGTGATGAGCTTATCGTATTGGGGAAATAAAGAGGGCAAAATAAAACGGGCTAGGACAAAGGGCGAAAAGCGTTCTAGTGCAATAGGGTCTACGCTCCTCAGTATCAGATCAAACTTTTCAGATAGGGTTCTGTTGTTCTGTTGTTCTGTTGTTCTGTTGTTCTGTTGTTCTGTTGTTCTGTTGTTCTGTTGTTCTGTTGTTCTGTTGTGTGTGATTAACCAATCGAGATCGTGAAATTCCAAACTCGAAAAATCTTTAAAGGGCATGAGAGCGTTTTGGAGTTCGATCTCATGGTCTGTGTCTAAGCCCTGAACCAAGCAGTGAATTTTATAAAACAAGGGCACGCCCTCTCTGGTGCGTGCCGCATGGGTGAGCATAGAGTGCATGGCCACACCTGCAGGCAAGCAGTAATTTTTGTCAAAGGCCATCAGTATGGGGATAACTACAGGTTGTAGCATTGAAAATCCTTTAGAGCCATTGTATGGCAACTTTGTAGGGCATCGACACACTCCCCATAACTAAAAGCTAGGGGGATTCTAACTCCAGCAGAGGATCGTGGTTTCAAGCGGGATTGCTCTGTTTAGAGTCTTATGTCCTCTATTCCAAGAACTGATATCCCAACCCAAAGGGTATTACCCCCTGACTACCAGGGTATATTAGCATAAATATGCTAAGGCTAGCCAGCTATCTCCATAGCTTAGTTGCTTGTGGGTTTTAGAGCGCGGGAGGTAACTCCTTTTTGTTTTTTAAAACGCGCCTAGTAGCAAAGCTTGATGATCCAAACAATCCTGCAAGCAACCAACTTATAGGAGTATGTCAAGTCTGCAAAAGACATGTGAAGCACACATAGGCGTTTTTTGAGTTCATGGATATTATAATGATAACTCTTAAAAAGGATCGTTATGAAGTACACTTTCTTATTAGCACTATTTGCGATGGGTATGGTAGGTTGCTGCACGCAGATACCACAGGGTAAAGAGAGTCAAAAAAACACGCCAAAGTATAACCCAGACCTAGCTAAACAAAAAACACTGCTACAAGGGAAACGCTGAAGTGGGACAAATGGTCGGAGTAGCGGGATTCAAACCCACGACCTCACCCACCCCAAGGGTGCGCGCTAATCAGGCTGCGCCATACTCCGTCATCAAAACCCTCATTCTACCTTTCATTCTATTAATTTTAACTTAAATAGGAGTGCTGGGGTGCTGGACATTTAGAGCCCAGTGCACATATTCTCTACAGCTAAGGCTAATAAAACTCTGGTGAAATTCTTGTTATGCTTTAAGGTGTTTTGTGCTAGAGAACGAGGGGGTGGATTCCCCGCCGATTGGAATTGTATAAGCCTGTGCAAGCGGGCGATAGCGCTGGTTTTTGGGTGCGTGTGTTTTGCCTCCATCCGCATAAGCCATGTGGTCGGTTTTGTCCGTCCTTGGTATTGAGTAATTAACTTAAATTTAAGAGGAGTTTGTCTCATGTTGCATAAAAAAAGCAGTATTGAAAGGGATAATGAAAAATTTGTCTTTAAAGCGGATAGTTCCTCTACGCCTATTTTTGGCAGTGCTGAAAGCGATGTTTTATTGCCCCGTGATAAGATAGGCAAAAATATGATGGATCCCCGTATCGCTTATCAACTGGTTTCGGATGAAATGATGCATGATGGTAACCCACGCTACAATCTTTGTACCTTTGTGCAAACCTACATGGAAGAGGAGGCTAGAAAGATCATGCTCGATTCCATGGCTACAAATGCCATTGATAAATCCGAATACCCCCAAACCACCGAGATTGAAAAACGCTGTGTGAATATCATCGCCAATCTTTGGAATGCCAATCACGAAGAAGATTTTATGGGCACTTCAACAGTTGGTTCTTCAGAAGCTTGTATGCTGGGCGGGATGGCCATGAAATTTCGTTGGAGAAAACGCGCACAGGCTTTAGGGATTGACATTAGCAAACAAAAACCTAATCTTATCGTTAGCTCCGGCTATCAAGTAGTTTGGGAAAAATTCTGTGTCTATTGGGATATTGAGTTGCGTGAAGTGCCCATGAGCGATTTTAATAACCTCACTTTAGACCCTAAGAAAGCTATCGAGCTCTGCGATGATTACACCATAGGCATCGTGCCCATTATGGGAATCACTTACACGGGAGGATTTGATGACATTGTAACCCTCGATAAACTCCTTAGCGAATATAACCAAAAGGCTAAAATAAGTGTGCCCATTCATGTCGATGCCGCTTCTGGCGGGCTTTATCTCCCCTTTATCGATCCGGATTTAGCTTGGGATTTTCGCTTAAAAAATGTCGTGTCTATCTCCACTTCTGGACATAAATACGGACTCATTTATCCAGGAATTGGCTGGGTAATGTGGCGTGATAAGCAATTCTTGCCCGATGAATTGATATTTAAAGTGGCGTATCTAGGGGATTTTGAACCCACCTTCCAGATCAACTTTTCCCGTTCTGGTTCGCAAATCTGGGCGCAGTATTATTGTTTTGTGCGTTGGGGCTTTGAAGGATACAAAGCTATCCATGAGAAAACACGCGATGTCGGGCTGTTTCTTGCAAAAGGCATTAAATCTTTGGATCTTTTTGATATGATCAATGAGGGCAAAAACATTCCCATCATCTGCTGGGCTATGAACGATAAAGCACAGAAAGAAAAGAGATGGAATCTTTACGATTTGGCCGATCGTCTCCGCTTTAATGGTTGGCAAGTCCCTGCTTACCCACTTCCTGCAAACTTTCAAGATGTGTCGGTGATGCGTATTGTAGTTAGGGCAGATCAAAGTATGGAGCAGATGTCGTTATTTTTAAAAGACTTGAAACAAGCCATCAAGGAATTGGACACTGCAAACTTGATAAGTCATAAGTGCCAGTTAGAAGAAGGCAGAGTCGTCCCGGCAGGCTATACCCATTAAGACCAGCTATCCCCATAGCTGGAGCTATGGGGTTTTAGAACACATGTAAATTTTTAAAACTCTTTATCAGAAACCCCACTCTAGCAAATGCGTCGCATTTGTTTTAGCGAGTTAGATGAATGCCCCTATCCTTGATTTTCTATGCATCTTTTGATGGTTTGCAGTTTTGAACTTGATGATTGTGCTTGCTATCTCTATTCCCATACATCTTCAGCAGTTTTGATAGCGCAAGCGTTCTACTTGCTTGGGGTTAGTCTCTCAACAGGCAAAAAATCCATCCCTCCAAAACTTTTGTTCTTTCCAAAAATGCTTGCACAAGAACGGGATAAATCTTGGATTTCTCCAAACTTTATCTGAACGTGCGTAAAACTCAATCCTTTAGGGCACTAAATGTAAGTGCACGCCAAGAAAAACTACCCTTGCAATAGGTAAGTGAGATTAGTGAAAGCCTGAATACTAAGAGTTGGATGCGCTCATTCTAACCGCCAAGATT
>NZ_FZMA01000052.1:0-2233 GCF_900197775.1 Helicobacter salomonis | reverse complement strand
GAAGTGAGCAATGTTGCCAGCCTTTTGCCCCAATTAGAACAAAGGGCTAAGCAGGCGCAGGAGTTGTTGGGGAAAGAGCTTAGAGAACAAGCCCAGCGACCTCTTGAGGACTTGCTAGACCCTAGAAAGCCTTTGAGAAAAGCTAAGCCTGAAGAACTCACACAAGAAGTCTTAGAAGAAGTCAAAAAGCGTAATAGCAAGATATGGGTGGGAGATTTTGCGCCAAAAGAAAAGGAGTTGGTACAAGAATTGGGTTTTGACCCTAAATACCCTGTAAAGATTACCTTTAATGGGGATACGCTAAAGCATGTAGAAAAGAATCACGGCGTGAATTCTGTGCATCATAGCAAGAATAAACAGCCAGCTATAGAATCACAGGACATCAGAGATTACTCTAGCATTGTGAATAATGCAGACAGATACAAGGTGGAGACGGATAAGTACAATCAAGAAGTTTTAATTGCAGGCAAACAAATTAACGGGTATACGCTGATAGTAGAAACTATCAGCACCAAGAAAAACGAATTAAAGCTAAAAACCTTTTATAAAGAGAATGGCAAGTTAGAAAACAATCCCATCTTTAAAGAGAGTGGTTTGAGCTCACGACTACCTGAAGGTAGCGAAGACTCGCTAAGCCCCAAGCCTAGTGTCAACTTAGACGCGCCACCACAAACCACCAACCCCAACTCTACCAAACCCCCGCTTAAAACCCCCCATATTGAACCCAATCCTGTTTTTGGGGAACATTTTGCAGAGTTTGAGGGCAAGGGTAAGGAAGCCGTGGCTAAGCTTTTAAAAGAGCAAAGAGGACAGGTAGCAGGGGCTTTTTATAGGGAGGGGTTAGGGTATATAGACCTTATTTGGGGGGCTAATGCCACAGATTTAAAAGGCTTGAAAGGGGCTAATGGCAAGCCCCTTAAACCCTATGGGTTATCTAAAATCCTAGAGAAACACGCTAGCGACTTTGAGAGCTTTGAGGGAGTAAGCATACACGAGAAACTAGCTAATGGGTTAGAGTATTTAATTAAGAGTGGAGAACTTAAAATCAGTCCTACGGGCATTAAAACAATCGTTAGTCCAACAGAACAAGGGGAATTTAGAGTCGGCTTGTCTAAAGGCTGGTTTAGCAAAGGGGATAATAATTGGGTGATTACAGCGTATGAATATAAAAACCCCCCTGTAGAGACTTTCGACCAATCTACAAGCCCTAAGTTAGGGTTCAGGCATGGACATCTTGCCCAAAAGGGAGAAGAGCAGACTAGCATAACTCCCTCTAAAAATCAAGACGATCACTATCTTCACATTGAAGAAGCTCGTCGTAAGGCGGAAAGCAAGCGTTACACGAAAGCGGGGGTTTTAAGATTGCACCAGCCCAAAGCCCAATATGCGCGTATGAAAGGCCATAGAAGCGATACTTTGCACATCGATATGGCTATCACCCATGCCTTAGAGGGCAGAAGACCCTACCAGCATACGATGATGTATGGTGGAGACAATATCTTTGTGGCCTTAGTTGAGGGGCAAAAGCACGATAGAAATTGGCCTTATTTGCGCCCAGACTTTCATGTGATTTTAGGCAAATTGCAGCACAAAGAGATTGCCAGCCAGTTGGGGGTCAAGAATGGGCTAAAGATTGAAATTAACCATGAGAATATGAAAAAGTTTGTAGAAAGTGGGTTATTTGACTTAGCAAACCACTACAAAGCCCAATACAAAATCCTTGAAGATGTCCCTAAAATTCTCAAAGAGGCAGAGGTTTTTACCATTGTAGATAAGGATGGCGTGCCCACTTTATTAGTGGGTAAGGGGGATTTTAGCAAAGAATGGAACGAGGTTTGGCGTGCCACATGGCTAGAGTTGAAATTTAAAGGGGATAGACTGAGTCTAAGTGGCATTGAATACACCCAAAATTTAGAGCAAAAGCCCTCTATGTGGCCTAGCAATCCTATGGAGCGTGATTGATGAGCCCATTCTTTTTGATAGCTTTAGCCTTTATTGGAGTGGAGAAATCAGCCGCATACGCGCAAATTGCACGCCAGAATTTAGAAAATGCGCCAAGATTTAAGGGGCATTTGTTTAGTGCGCTTTAAAGGCGTATTAGGAGGACTTTGGGGGCTGTTCTTACTAGGCTGCACCCCTCAAGTGGTCTATCAAAAGGTCTATGTGCCTGTAAAATGCCAGCTCAAGCCCCCTGTGCGTCCTAGTAAGGAGCTAGACATGTTGGCCTACCTCA
>NZ_FZMA01000040.1:0-15220 GCF_900197775.1 Helicobacter salomonis | reverse complement strand
GCCGCAGCCGAGAAAGTGGCTAAGATGTTTTCAGAGTTGAAGATTTCTTTATATGGCAGGGAGAATGTAATCACCTCTGAGAATTTGGAGAATGACTACTCTAAGATGAGCACCCAAGAGCTCTTAAAGCTTGTCAATGAGCCTTCTTGAAGATGTCTAGGAGGTCTTGGACCTGTTGGAGTTGCTCATGACAGCTTTTGAGTTCTTGGAGGCTCTTGGTGTCCTTATAGCGTTGGCGGATGATTTTAGTCTGTGTGGGTTTTTGCTCTTGGTATTGCTGGTTATCTAATTGCAGGGCTTTGATCTGCTGGTTCTGTGCTTTGAGGTGTTGTTCAGCTAGAGTGAGTTTTTCTTCAAGCGCGCCCTTTTGCTGGAGTAAATGCGCGATGCCCAGCAGAGAGCCTAGAAGCCCTAGGCCTAGGGTTGTGAGCAGAAGCACAAGGGGCATCACTTCTTGAGGTTCAAGATGTTTTTGAGGATTTCAAGGGCCTTGTCTATGCCAAAGTAGCCCACACTCGCGCTCAAGCCCACCTTAGCTAGATAGGGCAAATTGGTTGCACTCAGCATGCTATAGACACATAGACAGATGAAGGAACTCGTGCACACCACCACAAAGGCTTTTTTCAAACTCACATTCTCTCCATTGAAGTAACTCAAAGCCCCTGAGAGTAATCCGATGAGCATGATGGGAAGCAGCTCTAAGAGTTCTTCTGTGTGCATCAGTCAAATTTGTCTTTGAGGTCCATGATGAGCACATCCTTGGCCAAGCCATGCTTTTTAGCCTGCACAATCAAATCTTGCAGAACCTTCTCTGCAGTGGAGTTATGGCGTTTCTCTAAACCTTCTTCTACCTCTAAAGCCCCTTCCAGCTGGCTCTTTGTGTCACTTAGAGAGTGGCCCTTGGTGGTGCACACTAGAATGGTGTCTAGGCTGGTGGTGTACTTGAGGAAGTAGTGGATGTTCTGGGCAATGGAGAGCACTAGAGCGGTGGCCACAAAGACCCCCACCCACACCCTAAGCTTTTTCTTTAATGTTTCACTGGGCATCGCGCACCTCTAGGCTGAAGTGCTCAATGCCATGCTGGGCACATAAATTGTAAAACTCCTCCACTGCCACTGTGGAATTGGTGATAGAGCCTGCTTGCTCATTATAACCCTTGCCCAGTAGAATACAGCCCAAGCTATCGATGGCATCATTGCCAATGTGGATCATGATACGCCTCTTGGCAAAGTTAGGGTTGCTAGGGTCATGTAACCAGATGGCCTTGTGGCGTCCATTGGCTCCTTTGTTTTTGTAGCTAGCAGGCACGCAGACAGAGCTATCTGCCCAGTGTAGGCTATAAGTGCGGGCCACTATGGGCTTGTCTTTGTTGCTCTCATCAGTAGGGATGCCTGCATTCTCCATGGTGTAACAGCTAAACACCTCTTGGCCCTCTTGGGTGCACACGCGCAAACGCCCCAGTGTGCCCGCCTCTTTTTTGCCTTTTTTAAAGACCTCTTTACTGGTGTGTTCACGCTGCAAAATGGCACAGAATTTGACTGCTTTCATACAGACCTTTCTTTAAGAAAATTAGGGCGCTTATCTTAACCAAAAGCCTAAGAGGAAAAAAGGGTTAAAAGCTTTTAGAAAGAAAATGTGGAAGAGGGTTTAATGAGGGTGTGGCACAATCTGCCCTCTAGGGGTAGAAAATTATTTGAGACGTTATGCAGGTAACTCAGGTGTCTGCACCCTCAATCATCTGTGCATAAAACCTCAGAGATTCAAGTGCATCTTCCTTATTGATTTTAGTCATGACAAAGCCCGCATGCAGAAGCACAAAATCCCCCACGCACACTTCCTCACGCATTAAATCCAAACTCGCTTCCCTTTGCACACCCATAGTTTCTAGCACGGCGGTGCTACCCTCAATGGAAACTACCTTAGAAGGAATGGCTAGGCACAAGGCGCACCCCTAAAATACATGGGCAGATTGATAATTGCGCGCTCTATAATCCGCCAAAAAGTCCTTGAAAGCCCGCAAACCATTTAGGTCTTGGTGGCTGAGTGTAAAAATGGGCGTGTCTGGTTTGAGTTTACTCATGTCCTCTTGCACCTGCGAGAGCCTGAAATTGAACACTTCCATTAAATCTGCCTTACTCACCACCACCGCATCGGCGCACAGAAACATCGTGGGGTATTTGAGCACCTTATCATCTCCCTCAGGTGTGGAGAGTAAGACGATATTCATCGCCGCGCCCAAATTGTAACTCGAAGGACAGACTAAATTGCCTACATTTTCAATAATGAGGTAATCACTCTGCTCAAAAGCCCCCTTTTCTTTCAAAATATCATATGCGCTCTCTACCATAGCCGCCTCCAGGTGACAAGCCTCTCCCGTGGTAATCTGCTGGGCTGAAATACCCTTTTGAAGCAGCCTTTGCGCATCTCTGTTGGTTTGCAAATCCCCCTCAATGACGCAGAATTTAAAATCTTCAAAACCCGCTAAATTCTCCAACAAGGTGGTTTTACCACTGCCTGGCGAGCTCATAAAATTGAGAACATATAACCCATCAGATTCGTAGCGTTTCTTCATCTCGAGGGCTTTTAGATCGTTTTTGCTGAGAATTTTCTCCACTACAGACACATCCTTTTTGCTTAAATTGGGATTATTGTGGAGCGATTGAGTTCTCTGGGATGTTGTTGTTTGCATACACTCTCCTTATCTGTCAGCATCGAGTACATGCTAGCACAAAAGGTTAAATCAGCTGTTAGCCCTTGGTAACGCCTAAGAAACCCTCGTTGTAAGCAATTTTGTTATAATGCATACATGGATGTACGAGAGCTTTTTTTAACCCTATTTTACGCAGGTAGATTTCCTAAGGGGCCTGGCACGGCTGGGAGTGCGGTTGCGTTGTTCTTAGGTTTGCCCATTTTATATTTTTCGGCCAATACTCTGTTTTTGAGCGCGCTGTTGATTGGTCTAATTGCCATTAGACAAATTGACATCTATGAGGAGCAGACCCAAACCCATGATGCCAAACACATCGTAATCGATGAGTTGGTGGGCATGTGGATGGCCATGGCAATTGTGGGCTGGAGCGCAGTGGGCATTGCGGCTAGTTTTGTTGGTTTTAGGCTTTTTGATATCTACAAACCCTCACTCATTGGAAAAATCGACACACAAGTCAAGGGCGGTTTAGGAGTGGTGGGGGATGACGCTTTGGCGGGAATTTGCGGGGGGCTTTGCGCGCTCGCGTTCACCCGACTCCTAGACAAGTTATTTTAGGGCAATGCCAGCTAGGCCCAGATAGTATCTGGGCATCTCTTTACAAGTGTGCGATAATTACCTCACCAAACTCAGAACTTGAAACCTCGGTTGCGCCCTCCATTAAACGCGCAAAGTCGTAGGTAACTTTTTTGCTCTCAATGGCTTTTTGCATGCCCACTACGATTAAATTGGCTGCCTCCACCCAACCCATGTGGCGCAACATCATTTCCGCACTCAAAATAATAGAGCCCGGATTGACCTTGTTTTGTCCGGCGTATTTGGGGGCGGTCCCGTGTGTGGCTTCAAACATTGCCACGCTGTCGTTCATATTGGCTCCCGGGGCGATGCCAATCCCGCCCACCATCGCGGCTAATGCATCGGAGATATAATCCCCATTTAAATTCATGGTCGCGATTACATCGTATTCAGCAGGGCGTAGCAAGATTTGTTGCAAGAAAGCATCGGCAATCATGTCCTTAATCACAATCTCTTTACCAGTTTTAGGATTTTTGAGCGTGCACCAAGGACCCTTATCCAGCAATTTGGCGCCAAATTCTCTTTGGGCTAGGGCATAACCCCATTTCATAAACGCCCCCTCCGTGTATTTCATAATATTACCTTTGTGCACGAAGGTCAGGCTAGCACGATCATTATCGATGGTGTACTGAATTGCCTTGCGCACAAGTCTTTCTGTGCCCTCTAGGCTAATGGGTTTAATGCCTACACTGCTTGTTTGGGGAAAGCGGATTTTTTTAACATGCAACTCTTCTTGTAAAAACTTGATGAGTTTTTTAGCTTCTGGGGTGTCCTGGTTAAATTCAATGCCCGCGTAAATGTCCTCGCTATTTTCGCGGAAAATCACCATGTCCACCTTACCAGGCTCTTTAACAGGGCTGGGGCTAGAATACCAGCGCACGGGCCTCAAACACACATACAAATCCATTTTTTGGCGCAAGGCCACATTGAGGGAGCGAAAACCCTCGCCTACGGGGGTGGTTAGAGGTCCCTTAATAGAAACTTTAAAGTGATTGAGCGCATCAATGGTATCGGGCAGCAGCCATTGTTCCTCCAAACCCAGACCTTCTTTATCTCTGAATTTGTTATAGCATTTTTCGCCTACAAAGACCTCATACCATGCGATCTTTTTCTCTCCCTTATAGGCTTTTTGCACGGCCGCATCCACTACTTTACGCATCACTGGAGTAATATCTACGCCAATGCCATCGCCCTCAATAAAGGGGATAATGGGGTGGTTGGGCACATGTAACCTGCCATCTCTATAAGTGATTGCCTGCCCCTCTGTGGGCTGGGATAAATACTTAGGATTGTAAGACATAAAACTCCTTGAAAATGAAGATGTAGCATTGTAGCATAATTGATAGCAGGAGCGATGAGTCGCCACTCAGGCGCAATCAAGCTAGCACCCTTGAGAATGTAGCTCAGGGGCCTGCTGGCGCAACTCTATGATAGGAGTCGTGTTAGGAGAAAAATTGGAGAGGTCCAAAGTGTAAAAGGTGTTCTGCCCTGCCTCATAACCCACCACTACCAGAGAATCATCGACTAAAGTTAGCGCGCTGGCGTTGTGGATTTGGCTAGGCAGACCATAGGCATCTAACACCTGCGCACTCATCGGGTCGATGACCAAAAGCGTGTTAAACGCCTTGCTCAAGGCGAGTAGTTTTCCTTGATAGAGGGCTAATCCGGTGATGTAAAATTCGCCTAGATCACGCTTAGGCTTTAGGGGGTTATTTGTGCTAGCCTGCACGACGCGCTCAGAATCCAAACCCAAATCTCGATCGAGCATGCGCACTAAGATCAAGTCCTTGTAGCGTTGGTTAGGCACACTGAGCATGTAAGTGTAGACCCCATCGCTCCTAGCACTCAACACATAGTAAGTAGAGGCACGACTGGTGCGCAGGCGACTGCGTCCCAGCTCCTCAAAGTGATCTGCACCCTGCAAAAAGTTGACAAAATTATTCCCAGCCTTGGGATTATAGCGCACATCAGCACTGCTCTTATTCTGCCCCATCACGCGAATCAAATTGCCCACCATGTTCACCCCGACAAAATTCTCTACGGTAGCTGCATAATATTTGTCGAGCACAAAATGCGTAACCAGCGTTTCTAAGTCTTTATTAGCCACATAAAAGCCCTCTTTTTGTGTGCCAATTAAAAAGGTATTTTTAAAAAGCGCGTTATCTCCAGCAAAAGTATCTGGAGAAAAATACACCTTGTCAGATTTATGCACAGGGGCGCAACCTTGGGAGGTCATGGACATGGCTAAAGGATTTTTAGGGACAACGATAGAAGTGCTAGGCGCGCTCAAGAATAAGAGATCGCTAATGGGGGCGTTAAGATTCAATGAGCTAATTTTTTGGGATCGCAGAGTTAGTTCTTTGTGGATTTCTAGGGGGGCATTGTGGTAGTCATAATCCCAAGTGTACTGGGCATCGGCTAAAATGGGGGTGTCTACGATTCGCTTCCCCAGTTGTCTAGGAAACCCCATGTGTTGCCAATTTTTCGTGCTCCACACATTTTCTCTCCAATTCCAAGAAAAGCGGATAGGATCACCCTGCCCTAAATAGGGAACGGGACCTGTAGAGATAAAAGCCTGCACCATGTTGGTGATCGCAATCACACCCACAACTAGAAAAGCCAAATTATTGGCCTTGCTCAAATCTCTATAAGTGCGTCGGGTTGTCTGAGTATAAACCCCTCTTTCTTGAGCTAAAGTTTGCAAGCTGGGTGCAAAGCATAGGAGAACCCCCAATATCAACACCACTGCCCAAAACACCACATGTGCCCAAAATTGCGTGTGCAATCCTAAAATGGTGAGCGCAAAGCCCTGCCCCACATCCTCTAGGGCGTGGTTACCATAGTGGTAAAAACTTTGATACAAGCCCCCAGCCGTCATTAAAAGCAAGATGGCTAGATACTTGGGCTTGAGCCCATAGCGCAAAATAAAAAGCCCCGCCACGCCTATATAGAGCATACTTTGGCGTTCTGCCCAGCATTGAATGCAGGGGGAATCCCCGTAAATAAAGCCTAAAACGAGATTGCCAATGCCCACAGGCAAAGCCACAATGCCAATAATGGCTAAAGAGAACAGAAAATAAAAGGTCTTAGATTGCTTCATGTTGTCTACTTCAAAGAAAATTCATGGTTTAGAAATTCTACAAATTCACATTGGGGAAGAAGTTCGAAGTGTGGGCGACAAACATCACCAACTCCACCAAGCACGCCAGCATAAAAATTCCAAAAGCCAATTTTTCTGATTTGGGCTTGAAAAAGAGCAAACAGACCACGACCAAAATCGCCAAAAAACCTAAAAACTCCACCGCGCACTCCTTGACAAGTTTTCCCGCCTACGCTACTGGAGTATAGCACAAAAGCAGGGCGATCACACTAGGGTAGGGGCACGCGAATAGGGGCTCTTTTTGCCACAATGTTAATCACATCAATAATAGAGGTTACCATGGAAGAGAGCACACCGATAGAAACCCCCTAAAAACCCAATTTTTAGACTTACTCCAAGATCAAGAGGTACAAGAAGCAATGCTTAAATGTCTTATCCAGTGCTCCAGAAATCTGTTTTTAAGCCAAGAAAAAAACCGATGCAACGCACATTGCAGGGCAAGAGCAAAGAGCGCGCCAAGAATACCAAAAGGTGCAAGCAGAATTGCAGGGCTATAAAACCCAGCTAGCCACTTTAGAACAAGATTTAACCTGCAAGAGGCAGACAGACAAAAACAAATAGAGTTAAAGCGCACGCAAGAAGCCTTAAAGCAAGCCCACTCAGATTAGATAGACACAAAGTCAAAGCTTGCGAATTGTTTTTAACTTTGCCTATAAGTGTGAAACAAGGCTTATCTAATCTCTTTAAAGAGGGCGATCTACTTGCTTTTTGTCCGCCGGTATTCAGGGTAAAAATATCGAAATGCTTTGGGATTACACCAACAATGCACTTAAAAGCGACACAGAGGGCGCGCAAACCCTCATAGAAATCTTTTACGCCCTCTTTGCCTACTACGAACAAGCCACCCTCTACCAACTAGACCCCCTAGAAGTCGGGCAAACTTACGACCCCACCAAGCACCAACGCCACCGCTCTAGCACACATTCTAGCGGAGCGATCACAGAGGTGCTCTTGCGAGGCTTTAGGCACACTAAAACTGGCGAGATCAAACGCCAATCTGTCATCAAACTTTAAGGAGGATGCTATGGAACGCACTAAGACCATCAAGGGCATTTATCTCACTCAAGAACACCTTGAAAAGAGTTTGAGAACAACGATAACCTTTCAAACCCTAAGCATTCTTTTACTAAGCATGTTAATGCTTGTTTTGAGATTTTTAAACAAAGTGTGGAAAAAGCAGAAGTGATCGCCCTTGATAGCATCAGCTTTTACTTGCCCAAAAACAATGTCTTTGGGTTTGTGTATAACCATTACGCTAGATGGAGGTGGGGTTATAATGAGGATAAGCCATTGAGGAGAAAAAGGGAGTAGAACTTAGCCCTGAGAGCTGGGTAACTCTAAGCACACATGTACAAAAGGCAGGAGGCACAGATGCGCATAAGGCTCAAGTTTTAGAGGGAGTGTTAGACAATCTTAAGGGTGCAGACATGGACAAACTCACCCAACATTTAGAGGGTAAGTTAGAGAGCACTTCTGATCGGATTTTGATCTCTGATAAACTCAATGACATGTATCAAGTCTTGAACCCGGATATGAGTGCTAGAGAAGTATATCAAGAAGTGGAAAAATTTGAAAAACCCGTTGCAGTAGGGAAGGTCGATGGCTAATTTTTTCATCGTGCATGTAAATGGACAAATCGGGGCGGGGGTGTTTCAACCTAGTGGTTTTGAGGTGTTGCGGTGTAATGGGGAGTTGTTTCAAGAGTTTGACTCTGAGAGCTTTTGGGAGTGGTTTATAGACAAAGCAGGGCTAGATATTGACGCAGGGCATGGTTTTGTGATTGCAAGCGGTCAGGAGAGTTTTACAATTCCTGCAGAGATACGCATTGCAAGTAGTCTTGATCTCACACAGGAAGCCATGCAACAGGCTTTAGGATATTTTGTTAGACATGCAGAAAATCTTCATCTAATGACTTACCCTGAGGGTTTTCAAATAACAGAAAGAACACAAGCTCCACCAACTCAACAAACCCCGCAGAGTCAACAGACTTCTCAAACCACGCAAGCTCCCCAAGTGCAGAGCGCGCCACAAAATAACTCCTCAAACCAATATGGAGCTTTGTTGCGCTATTGTTGGCGTAAAATGGAGGAGTATAGAAAAAATGAGACTTTTTGTAACTAGGAGATTAGAGTCTCCAAGTGCAACCCCCTACCAGGCCTAATCTTACACAACTGTGAACCGCCCCTCCCTAAAGGGAGGAGCTTCCTAACTAACAGAAACCAGCGTCTCTGAGCTCGAAAGGCTTTGCTGTTTATAGTCCGCAAGGCTAGTCCCTAACCCAAAAGACTTACAGACCCACTGATATGGGCGGAGATTAGTTGCCAACCTGTCATCGTGCCAGTTTTTAGTGGCTAGAATGAGCGCATCCAACTCTGCCACATCAGGCTTTCACTAACCTCACTTACCTATTGCAAAGATAGCCTTTCTTTTCTTAGAGTGCGCTTACATCTTAAGCCCTAAAGGACGGAGTTTTACGCGCAATTTGGATAAAAGCGCAACTTTTATAATCTTAAAGAAATCTTAGCAAATGTGAACCGATAACCTACTAGACTCAAAGAGCGTGATGATTTAGGTATTTTGAGATCAAATTTGAGCCATCCAGCAAGAATAAGGCAACGTATAAGCATTGTTCTCGAGTATAACGCATAGAGAGACTGCGTACATCTATTTTTAGCGTCAAGCTTTAAGTGTTATAACAGCGCATAAACGCTTATTTTAGGGATTGTAGTGGATCTTTCGAGTAAATGAAAGATCGTTAAACAACAAAATAGTCGTTGCACAATCCCACCCCAACCATCTCAAACTAAGTCTAAAAGCAAGAAAAGCGCATAAAAAGATAACAATCTAAAATTCCCATAAAACCACTCAAGAGAATACATAGCATTTCTAGCCCCATAGAGGGGTCATTCAACGCGATTTAGAACAAAACCATACTAGATAACCCCTACCCCTAAATGCGCTTAAAATACGTTTTTAGAGCCATTTTTGATTATAAGCTGTAATCTTGTTCTCACAGCTATCCAAAAGCCTCAAAAGTTCTTGTGTGTAAGCCCATTGATACCACTACCAGCTAAAATCCTTGCAAATCCTCTCACAAGAACTCAAAATGCTTCGCTTTACATACCCAAAACATACCTTCTCTCCTCTTCACTTCAAAACACCTTCATAGACCCCTCTGGAACGCTCTATAATCAACACAACATCCCTCAACCAAACCAAAGCACCCCTAAAGCGTTATATGGCCCTTTAAATTCAATTTTTCTCCTCTCAAAAGCTCCAGGGGGGTGTGGGGGTCTCCCCCACAGACAATTCCTCATGTAAGCAGTGCGCTATCACTGAATTCCTGAGAATTCCATGGTCGAGAGCATCCAACCTAGCCCACAAACTAAAAGAATTTGCGTGCAGTTTAGGATAAATGGGTGTTTAAACCCCGAGATGATGGAGGTAATCGCTCTAGACAGTAAAGTATATACAGCTGTTTCAAGTCTGTGGCAATGAGTACATCACTCTTGTGTTTGAAAACATCGATGCATTCAAAAACCATTTTTTAAACACTGCTCACAAAAGCAAGAATGCCAAAGCCACAAAAACTTCCCCTAAAGCAAACACTTCCACCCAAAATACACCCACAGATGCAGACCAACATACCGAGATTTATGTGTTGCAACGACCCATGCCTACACAAGGAGGTAAGTTAGTAGCAGATCGCAAAAATGGTAGGCTCTACACCTTTGAAAAAGTACAATTCATCGCCAAAATCAAAGATGCAGAGCAAGATGTCTTGTAGCTGTTTAAAATTCTCGATCCCACGGATATAGACCTAGAGATCGTTAAACGCCACCATAGAGACAAGAAAGAGATGGACTTTTTTAAGAGAGAAATCCCTGAGTGTGATGCTCCTGATTATTTTGCTTACACCTTCAAACATAGTAACGACATAGACGCTTGGCGACTTCAAAACATGTTCTAAAATTGCCTACAATAGCTGAGTAAGCTAAAAACCATGTCTTAAAACAACGAACCAATTCAAATACTAAATTTTAAGGCGCAGATCAGCTCTGAAAATATACAACTAACGAGTATGCACCAACCGCAATTGAATGTCCACTTTTTTTAATATTAATTCCATATCAATGATAAAAATTATGTGAAATAAAAGATTTGTTGACGTTTAAACCAAATGCGGATAAACATGGTAAAACTCGTCCCTATGAGCATAACAACTTTTACTCTAATTTTTCTTTTCGTCTTCTTTTGCATGAACCTCTTTAGCTATCTGAGGCTAAGGAAGTCTACCTATCCCTTTTTGCGCTTTCTTCCTATTTGTCTGTATGGTTTAAACATTCTCTATCGGGTCGTGCAGATGAAAGTTTTTGCCCATTTGGAGGCGTTACATACTTTCTTGTATGCCCTAGGGGGGATGAGTATGGCCGCAAGTTTTATTCTCTTCTGCCTGCTATTATTGCACTCCATCGCGCTTAAAACACTTCCTCAAAGCACAGACACACACAAACGCCAAAGCCTTAAAAAACTCTTGGATATAGGTCTACTAGGGGTTTTCTCTACCTCTATGGCAAAGGGCTTTTACAATTCAACCAATCTTGTGATCACAAGGCGAAATGTCAAGCTAAAAAATTTAAAAGAAGCGTGCCACCTTGTGATGATCAGCGATGTGCACATAGGCGCGTATCTTAAAAAAGATTACTTGCAAAAGATTGTCGATCGTATCAACGCACTTCACCCGGATATAGTCGTTATTGTGGGGGATTTAGCGGATTTAAAGGCGGAGTTGGTGCAAAAGGATTTAACCCCGCTTAAAAGTATCCAATCTAAATATGGTGTGTATTGCGTGCTGGGTAACCATGAATATTACCACGGGGTGGATGCGCTTGTTGAAGTGTTTAAAAAGAATCATTTGCGCGTATTGCAAAATGAGAGTGTTCAAGTTGCAGGATTTAATCTAATGGGGGTAAATGACCTGATAGGGTATCGCTTTAAGCGTTTTGAACCCGATTTTAAGACTATCTTTACCCAAGCCAACCCTAATCTGCCTAGCGTTTTACTCTCCCACCAACCCAAATCCATAAGATATTTGGAACAAAAACCCGATTTGCTCTTATGCGGACACACCCATGCCGGGCAGATATTCCCCTTTAGCCTCTTGGTGTGGCTGGATCAAAAATACATCTATGGGCATTATCATTTAAAAGATTGCCAAATGATTGTGAGTAGCGGTTGTGGCTTTTGGGGACCACCTGTGCGTATCTTCACCAAGAGCGAAATCGTGTCCATCCATTTAGAGCCTGAAAATCAGATGAATTTTTAGAAGCGGTTTTTTGGGCATTTTTTGGGGTTTAAATCTGCTTGGATTTTTAAGACAAATTCTCTAATGGCTTCTAAAAAGTGTGAATTTTTGCGTTTAATGCTCTACAATCGTTTTAGAATGGTGAGGTGTTGCAGGTATTTTTTTGCAAAATCGTGCTCCAAAACGCTTAGAAACACTGTGTTTAAGTCGTGGGTTAGAAGGATTTTAATGGACAAGCTGTTTGCTAAACAAGCTATCAAACAAGCTTTACATGCCGCCAATATTTTTTTGTTTGCCTTGATCGTGTTTTCCATCGTTTTTACTCACGATGGTTTACGCGCGCGAGGAATTGATATAGTTCCATTCACAATGTGCCTTAAAATAGGTTCTTTCATTTTAGCGTTATGCCCTGATAAACGCATCTCTTTAGGACTCATTGCTTTAGGATTTGTGCTGTGTTACTATAACTTTACCCCTCCTCCAAGATACATGGGAGCAATCACACTTAGCGTAGGAGCTCTCATCTTTTGGGGATATATTGGTGATAAAAAATGGTTGCTTTTTTCCATTCCACTTTTAATCGCCATTACTATTGCTATTGTTTTTGTCTTGTTTGGGTTGCATAGATTATTAAAGACCATGCTGATCTACTATGGCATTATATTTTTTTGCGTGTTTTGCACTTATCCCATGAGAAACGAACATTGGCTTTCGCACTGTTGTGCGGCTATAGTTGTTTCATGGTTCATTTCAACCTTATGGTTCATTTCAGCCGTCTTCTTTTTAAAATGGAGCTATCTTCCTTCTTTTGGATAGACACCCCTAAATTAAGTAAAGTTCACAAACTCACAAATATAGCCCCCCTAACGGGGGGATATAGGACTTTGTTGTATTGTATAATGCCTTATCTTATTAAAGGGTTGATTGATGGCTACACAATCAGGTAATATTGTTGATGCTGGTGATGATAATGCTCAAGAAGGCAATGTGAGCAATAGCACATAATGATGAAGTTAGAGAGATGTTTCGTTTGAGCTCATTTCAAAAACCCCATTTTTAGAGATGCCTCCTTGTTTATTTTTGGGTTATTAGTGTATATGGCGTTTATGTGGCTGGTTCTATTGGCGGCTCTATCCGCGTTTGTACATGCAGAGAGCGACGGGGTTTATGTGCAAGTGGGGTTTCAGTATTCTCGTATCACTCAAGACAGCGCTACTAGCGAAATAAGCACGCAGGTGGTGCAAAAAAAGATAGACCTTGCTAAAGTTTTTCCAGAAACTGGTTGGCATGCACCAGGTGCAAGGGATGTACCATTTAAGAGCCCTCCTTGGAGTGGCTCTAATAATCCACAACACAATCGTTTCACGGCACTAGGTGACATAGAGAAATGGAATGGCAAGAGCGATATTGACGCGGCCGTAGTCCAATACGAAGAAAGCGAGCAACTCTTGATTCCTGCGTGGGTATCCTATACCATTGAAAGTGCTCAAGCAGCTACACCTAGCGCACCTAGTAGTGTTGTGGGGAATCTCCTTGATCAGTTGGGAGGCTATGTTAAGTTTACTATGGATAAGTATAAAAAGGACAAGTTTGATCAGGTCCCCCGGCTTGTAGCAGATTACGCACCGTTTGAAGCTACCAGCCAGCAAGTGGCAAAATCTTTAGGAATAAGTAAATTGTCCTGGGATTTAGAGGGTAGCGCCACCATCTCCACTTTGCAGGCCCAGATGAGTATATTAGAGAATGCTGCCAATACACTGACCAAGACATTATTCAATACGCTCATCAGTGCTCCTAATGGAAATCTTGTGGTTCCAAATCCTACTCAAAGGAGTAATATTGGCTCATCTATTAGATACACAGTAAGCCGAGTCTCTGCCCTTTCTCAGGCGGCTCAGAAAGTTTTGAAAGAATACTATCAAGCCTATCGCACAGAGTTTTGGAACAGCATCGAGACAATCCCTTCCACGATGCAACACCGCTATACAAGTGCTAATCTTTATGGATTTAATATGCAGGTGGGTTACAAACAGTTCTTTGGTAGAAATGAGCGTTGGGGATTGCGTTATTATGGGGGTTTGGGGTATAGCAGAGGTAAGGGGGCAAAACAAACTTATGATATTAGCAATGTCGTCTATGGTGTAGGTGTGGATGGTCTGTGTAACTTCTTTGAAAGCGAAGATCATAACACCACTAGCGGACTGTTTTTAGGGTTGATGTTGACGGGGAGTTCATGGATAATTAACAGCGCAATGTTACAAACGGCTCTAAGTGCTTGTAAAAGCAACAGTGCTTGTAAACTACAAATGGGACGGAGTTATTTTCAACTACCTTTAACCTTTGGTTTTAGGACCAATGTTGGCGAACACAATGGTTTTGAAATAGGCACACATATTCCTCTACTGTCCATGCCAAGATATTACGCTACAACATCTACAGATTATGGAACGATGGGGATTTTTAAAACAGCAATAGGATTCAAGCGCAATGTTTCGATGTATTTTAACTAGGTGTATGGTTTTTGATGTTGTGAAATGAAATGGGCGATTTTTTTGAGATTTAGTGGCAATTTTGCCCTAGTGTTAGGTGAGTTGTTTTAATCCAGTCCGATACATACCCAGCTTTCTCTTAAAGTTTTTCTCTGACCATTAAGTTACATGAAAAAGTAAGGTGAAGTGTGACAAAATCACCACAAATACTCAGTAAAGGAGGTATGTTAAAAATCGTGAACGACCGAGTAAAGATTGTGGTAAATTAGGAGTGGTTTTTCTAGTTTTTCTTTTCTTATTCAAAAAATACAAAAAGTGCGGCATCGTGCAAAGTGTTCGTAACCCTCTTACATGTATTCTTTCCAAAATGCTTCTCTTGACATGCAATAAAAGTCGAAGAATCTATCACAATCCCCGCAATCGCTCTGATACCCTCAACCCGTCTACCAATACCCCAATCCCCAAAACGATTGTAGGACATTTACACACTCCTCTCCCCCTTTAAGAACCACGGGTATACTTCCCTGCACATCATCTTTACACCCTTACTCTCCCCTTTAGGCTTTCTACCTCCAGGCTTTTTAGGCTGAACTTGCATTTGTGTTGCCTCTTGCTCTTTAGCCACCTTTTCTACCTCTGCTTGCATGTGCGCTTTCTCTGCCTGCATCTGTGCTTTAGTGCGTCTAATCCGTTTGGGTTTCTCAAAGAGCATGGCCATCTGTGCGTTGATGTCTATAAGCTCATTGACTAAATCCCAAACCTTTGCCTGTTCCAGTTTGGTTTGAATCTCATGCAGGCGTTGTATCTTTTGCATGAGCTCTTGAGAGTTTTGGATTCTCTCTAGGCCATTAACATCTACCTTGTTATTCATTCTGTGAACCACCCACCAAAGACGACTGGGCTTCTTGTTTCAACAATCCATGACTAGCTATATCCAGTATGTAGCCATACTTGATTACAACCCCCTTAGCGGGACAAGCGTT
>NZ_FZMA01000001.1:0-63941 GCF_900197775.1 Helicobacter salomonis | reverse complement strand
TTATAGGTTTGTAGGAACGGAGATTGTTAAGTTGTGGATCAAGGATGATCGGTATGCTAAACCTTGAGATAGGAGTCATGAAAAATTTATTTTTAATGCTTAGTTTGTGCCTTTCTTGGCACAGTCTATACGCCTTAGAACTCAAAGAGGCGCAAGTAATGGTGAAAAAATGGGTGGATGATTATTGGAAAGATTCGGATGGGATAAAAGGGGGATGTATCCATAATGAAGATAGCTTGCAGTGGAGCGAAACTATCTACGATCAAGAAGATGCCCGCATATTAACCAAAACCCCCCATGACAAACCTAACAAGTCCCAAGCCTACACTTTGATTTTTTATCGGGGTTGTGCTTTATTTATGAGGGCTAGACCCTCTGATGGCGTGCGCACATGCATGGGTATTTTGCATGAGGGGCAATTGTCTAAGGGGTTTTGCACCGACACACCCCTAGACATTGAGGTTAAAAATAATCTCTTGGTGATCTCAGCAAAATACCAAGAAGTTGAAATCGATGATCATTACTCCGCCGACCAATATGCCTTTGAAATGTTGCGGGGGCGTTTTTATCTGCGCACTTACAGCAAACAAGTTTTTTCCTGCCACGATCCAGATAATGCGCATGGATGCCCCGATCCCGGTCTAACTTATCTCTACGATTTGGGAGACGATCTGATGAAATTGCTTGGTAGCCATCTTTATTACAGCCAACCTAGGGACGATCCGCAGGGCAAATTTAGAATTTCTATGCAAGATTTTTTGTATTTTTGGGGCAAGGAGGGGCTAGATGATTTTATAAGAGAAGATAGCTACTATGGGGAGGATGCTTTTGGCAAGGATGCACTCTTGTATAAGCTAAGAAGCGCGTGTTTTAGGAGTCAAAAATGCAAGCATCTTAATCTCAAAGCCTTGCATAAAGTGTGCGATCATAACGAGCTATACACCACGCCGGGCTATTGTTTAGATAGTACTGATTAAAGGAGATTTTATGCGCTGGGTTTTATGGTGTTTGTTGGTGGTGCAGTTGGCTTTAGGTCAGCCCCCTCAAGCGTTTTTGCAGAAGTTTAACGCGCTCTATGGCTTGATGGTTAAAAACTATGAAGAGGGTTTGATCAATGGTCTAGGGGGTGTTAGGTTCATTTGTGATAATCCTAATCGCTACCAAAACTCTATGCGAAGGCATGCCATTGCTACCTTTGCTTTGGCACTGGATATGATGAATCAAGTCCCCTTATTCCAAACCTTTAAGCCTAGAACCCCCCAGGAAGCGCATTTGTTAAGAACAATCAAGGTGTATGAAGCCATGCAAGTTTTGCTAGTTTTAAGTGAGAACATTCCCGACTCTGATTGTGCGGAGATTCTAGATGTTCCCTCTTTTGACACCACCGCAAGCGCGCAGAGTTTTTTAAACTCATGGGATTTTGTCTATGCCCCTCTATTTAAAAAGCACCAAGAGGGCGTGGATATTCTAAAAATCTTAGAAAACTTGCCAAAAAGCCAACCCAATGACATAGAAGGGTCGCCTGATGATGACATGAGTTTTGATAGTAATGGGCAAAAAGCTTACCGCGCCTTTAGCCAAAAATTCTTAGGCGTGGATTTTAGCCAAAAGCCTGCAATTTTGCTAGATAACTACTATAAATCTTTGCCATCCATGCCAAGCAATTAAATGGAGGATTTAAATGACTCGCTTACTAGGTATTATTCTGCTCATCAGCCCCCTATGGGCTATAGATGTTAATTTGGTCCAAGAAATGCAACAAGCCCGCGCACTGATGGTTAAAATCTACTACCAAGCTTTCAAAGAGCGTTGTGAGCGCGTAGAAAGTGACATGCTCTATTCAAATGCCATGCAAAAGGAGGCACCAACCCTTGTCAAGCACCTAAAAGCCTTTGTCAATCACATCCCGCTTTTACAAGCCTTTCAACCCAAAACCCCCAAACAAGCCCAAATGATCCAAGCACTCAAAGCCCTTGAGATGTTTAACCTCTTTACTTTTTTGCGCACCTCTATCCCAGATATTGATGATTGTAAGAATTCTCCAGAGCGTCCCGAGCGTGTTTATCCCTTTAATGCCCAAAAGAACGCGTTAGAATTTTTAAAGGGCATAGAGTTGATGTATGCTTCCTTGTTGGAGGCTTATCATCAGGGTTTAGACATCACAGATTATTTACAGGCATTGCAGACTAATCTTGACCTACCAAACTCAAATACATATTTGACCCCATCTAAGTATTTGTCCGTTAGATATTTATCCGGCATGGAAACCCAAGAAGATATTTTAAACATGACTAAAGGTGCGAAGACCCCAACTATGCGCCACTATTTTAAAGATATTAAATCCATCAAAGCGCAATACGATTCCCTTGATAGTTTATATGAGATTTTCCATCCGGAGTACGATCAAAATTTTTTGCAAACCCAAATCATGCGTTCTACGGGTGTCAAGGTGCAAGATTTAGAAGTATGGACGACTTATTACAAGGCGCGTGTTCTTGCCTTCTTGGGGGATTATGAAAATCAATACGATTCTAACATGGAAAACTATTGGCGTGCTGTTAGCAATGTGCACGAAATAAAAAACCCTTCTGGTGTTGCTTTATTTGTTGTAGTACGCGGCCTCGATGTCTATGCGGTTAAAACGGCAATAAATGGCATGAAAACCGCGATGCAAATGATTCTCCCTAAATATCCCACCCCCTGCTTGCAACCCCAGTATTTAAACCAAGAAGCTAAGGCAACTTGCTTACAAATTTTTAAGCAACACACCTACAACCCTAAACCCTTACAAAAATACCTAAACTCCTTGCGCCTGATCTCCATTGATAACGCCCCCTGTGTGTATCTTAATTCTAAGGACAAGCTCCAAAGTTTTAAGTCTGACAATGCGATCTGTTTGGCGTTGCAAAAGAACTTAGAAAAGGGGCTTAAATGATCCGCTTGCTTCTCTTAGCTCTCTTACTCTTAAATCTGCAAGGCAAAGAGCCCCCAAGCCATAAAGACACCCCATTTTTCAAGGCGTTTAAGGCACTCCATGACTACATGCGAAAATCCTTTATTGCGATATATGATGATCTAAAAAACCCTCCTGACAATCCAGTTCTCTTAACCGATCTGACTCAGACTATAGGAGATTACACAGATGACTCTATCCCTCTAGCCAAAACTGTAGCTAAGCAAGTCCCCTTATTTCAAGAGTTTAAGCCAAAAAACAAAAGAGAAGAGCTTTTCTTAACCCATGTTGAGGATATGACAATGCTCCATGTCCTAGACATCCTAGACATATTCTCTGCAAATATTGTTCTTGAGGCAAAACTCGATGATGTCATGTATATTCCAGACGCATCGCCTACAGAAGACGCCCGCACATTTTTAAACGCCACCGCATGGCTCTATGCCCCGCTTTTCAACGCCCACAAAGCGGGGCTAGATGTGATCGCCTATATCCAACAACTCCATCGTATCTTTTCTAAAAAACAGGTTAGTTTTGGAAATATCGTTGACTTTAATCTGGCAAGACTTCAAGACTTAATGAAAAGACTTCAAGACTTGATGAAAAAAAATTTCAAAAACATTGTTCCCCATAAACCTTTTAGAAAGCGCCTAGTCCAAGATATGGATAACGCATGTTGCACGACTAACAACATCTTTGAGGAACTCTTTAACGGAGGGAACTATAGGTATTGGGTCTCGCTAGTTTTAAACACCATCTTAGATTTAGGACAACCTCCATCTACCATAGCTAGTGTTTTTGGTCAAGGGGCAATACATGACAACATCCAACGCCTAGACCCCGAACACCTCGCTGATCTCTTCATATCACGAGTGATCCCACTAAATCGCAACGCCCCTTTTTACAACCGCTTAAAAAATGATAACCCCAAGATTTTAAAAGACACGCTCAAGGATCACCCCACCATGTGCTTAAGTCCCAAGTATTTAAGCGCAAAGTCCCAGCAAACCTGCCTACAACTCTTTCAATCCCAAACCTACAACGCTAAAGACATTCAAGAGCAATTACACCTTGTGCGTTTGATTTCTATTGATGATAGCCCTTGTGTGTATTTAGACCCTAAGGATAAACTCCAAACTTTTAAGTCTAATAATGCGCTTTGTGTGGCGTTGCAAAAGATGAAATTTTTAAGATAATCCATACCATTTCTACTTAGGATTAGCTTATTCTTTCTCCATCACAAGCAATCCTGCCATCACTAAAGACTTTAATCCAAAAAGTTTTGTCAATGTGCATGATTTTAAAGACTTCCTATTCCAGTCTAAAGTTTGCGAGATTGTGGAAGAGCGGGATATGTCCGCTAGGCATGCCATTCTATGAGATTTGTTTTTGCCATAACAATCCCAATTTTTGCTAAGATAGGCGTTACCATTAGTGGGCAGAGTTCCTGCCACAAACGCTTGTGGACATGCGGAACGCTTGACATCTTCAAAAACCAAAGGACAAAACCCTGTGTTTTGGTGAGAACAGGCATGGGTGAACATAGAAGGTGCAATGCGCAAGGATTGAGACATTGACTCTTGGAGCAGAAGCCATAAGACCTCTTGAAAGGCACATTTTGAGATAATGTAATGCTTAAGAGAAGCAATTCCCTAGCTTCTAGCTGTGAGGAGTATGTCAAATGTTGGATAAATGATGTTATCATGCAGGGTTTTTATGGTGCACCCATTTAGATTTGGATTGCAAATTAAGGAGAAATATCGATGCGTCGATTAGAAACCCTAGAATCTATTTTGGAGCGTTTGCGCGTTTCGATTAGAAAGAATGGATTGAAAAATTCTAAGCAGCGAGAGGAAGTGGTCAGTGTCCTATATAAAAGTGGCACGCATTTAAGCCCAGAGGAAATCACGCAGAGCATCCGCTTGAATGATAAGAATACCAGCATTTCTTCAGTTTATCGTATTCTAAACTTTTTAGAAAAAGAGCGCTTTATCTACACCCTGGAAACTAATAAGAATGGTCGCCGTTATGAGATTGCAGCCAAAGAGCACCACGATCACATTATCTGTTTGCAATGCGGCGATATTATCGAATTCGTGGACCCACAGATTGAAGAACGCCAGCTAGAGGTGGCCAAGCAGTTTCAAGCAAAACTCGTCAGCCACGACATGAAGATGTTTGTCGTGTGTGCTAAGTGTTTAGCGCAGGGGCGCGATCAGGATTCTAAATCGTGAAGTGTAAGAGGGTGGGCGTACTCTAGGTCTTTACGCGCCCTTTTTCCCAAAATCTGGGGCAGGTATTTGGGGGCCAACCCGGTGTTGGGGCGCACCGCTCTGACATGTTCTTTGGTGAGGATTTCTCCCTTTTTAAGAGCTTTGGTGATGAATAGACTTCTAGCAAACTGACGCCCTGAGGGGGAGCTGCGATCTATCTGCTCTGAACCCAATGCTTTATGCGTGTCCTGCACATCTTTAATCATCTGGGCGAACTCTTGGGCGTCCATACTAAAGGCACTATCCACGCTTTGGATACTTTTATCTAGGATAAAATGCTTCTCAATCATACTGGCTCCAAGGGTTGTAGCGATGATCGCACTCAAACTCCCCAAGGTATGATCGCTCAGACCATAGGGGGTGTGGTAGCGCGTTTTTAGCAAAGGCATGGCAGCTAAATTGGCTTCGTGCAGGGGAGCAGGATAGGCGCTGGTGCAGTGTAACAAGGTGATTTGGGTGTTGTTAACTTGCTGGCATGCCTGCAGGGCGTCTAAAATTTCTGTATGGGTCGCAATTCCTGTGGAGAGAATTAAGGGTTTTTGTGTACGCGCCACTTGCGTGATGAGCTCTAAATCTGTGATCTCGAAACTGGCAATTTTATAGCGCGGGCAATCTAACTTCTCCAAGAGTTCCAAGCCCTTGAGACTAAAGACGGAGCTAAAAAGGGTTAGATCAAGACTTTTAGCACAGGCAAAGAGTTCTGTATGCCACTCCAAGGGCATCGCAGCACGCTCATAGAGATGATGCAAGCTTTCCTGATCCCAAAGAGTTCCCTGAATGACAAAGGGAGGTTTATGCACATTGAGAGTTAGGCAATCGGGGGTATAAGTTTGGAGTTTTGCCGCGTTAGCACCAACAGCTTTGATAAGTGCAAGAGACTTAAGTGCTGTCTCTAGGGATTGGGCGTGGTTTGCACTGAGTTCAGCAACGATGTAGGGAAGACTCATGATAACTCCTTAAGGAAAATAATGGAGGGGGGAAAATTTGACAAATAGCCAAACATCGTGATAGTGTCCATTGCGGTAGATAAAGTCGCGCAAAAACCCTTCTTTGCGGTAGGCATGGCGTTGATAGAAATGTAGGGCTCTGGTGTTGTTGCCCAACACTTCTAAATGCAATGCATGCAAGTGCAATTTATAAAAGGCAATAAATTCCAGCGCATCGAGAATCTGGGTTCCCACATGGTTTAGAGAGGGGTTTTTATAAATACCCAAAAAAGCATGGCGGTGGGTGGGGTGGATTCGTGTCAAAGACCCCACTCCTAGAAGTGTTTCCTCTTGCTTGAAGAGATAATAAGCGCTGCTAGGATGGGTTTTGAGCTGTTCGATAAAGTGTAGATGTGCTTCTAGGGTGATATTTTCATTGAGCATCCACGCACTGGTATCTGGATGGTTGCGAAAGCTCAAAATGGTGAGCCGTTCGACCTGAGTTGTGTGGATGAAATGGCAGGCACGCAGGGGTTTGGCATCTGGCCTGAGGGCGGTAGGAGGGATATCAAAACTCGACCATAGAGGGTTATCAGTATCCATACAATATCTCCCTCAAGCTAGATTCAAGGGCATGGCCGATACCCAAAGTTCGTTGAGCAGCTTGGCAGCATTCCCGCACTTCCAGATTGCATTGGGCTAGGTCTGTTAGCAGAGTTGCCAAGCTGGTAGGGATACACGCGTGGGCCTTGCTGAGAGTTTGGAGCTGGTGGGCTTGGTTAGGGGCAATGGATAGGGCTAAGATAGGTGTTAGGCTAAGCATGGCTTCATAGAGCATACCGCCCGCGCCCAAAAGCGCGATGTCACATGCATGCATAAGAGCGGCTATTTCGCTCAAAGAAGCATGGGTGTGCAAATTGATCCGTGTGGAGGGGAGGGATTGGACAAACGCGTGTGGCAAGACTACATGCACTTCTAGGGGGTCGTGGGCCAAAATTTCTAAGGTCTGTTGGTAAAAGGGAAGGCTTTGGACGCTGCCTCCAAAAGACACAAAAAGAGTTTTTGGAATGCTTTTAAGGACCTTTGTAGAAGCTTGAAAAGCCCTTTCATAAGGCATAAAAGCGCATCCCAAAAAATGGCGCGCACTGGGGTTGAAATAGAGTTGTGCTGCGCCATAAGAGGGGTTGAAGACCCAGGTATCAGCAGGGAGGTTTAGTGGCATGTCTTCAAACACGATGAGAGTTTTAGCATGAGTGAGGGCATGGTGGTAAAAAGATAGAGGAGCTAGATAGCTATCTACAATGAGGACATCACCCTGCTCTATGACATCAGAATGCAACCAATCTAGGGGGCGATCAGCCAAAGAATGCGGGGCTATGACACATGCTTCAAGGTTGAGATGGGCTAGATGTTTTTGGAGTTTCTGAGCGCGCCTAAGATGACCTAGCCCAGCACTGGGACTGGCATCAGCTAAGATTTTGAGCGTGGGCATGCAAGAGTTGGTATTTGAGTTTGGCAAGCTCCAAGTCTTCTAGGGTATCGATGTCTTGGGCATGGAGATGGGGCACAATGAGAGGAAAGGAGTGCGCAGCCAAGAGGGGCTCAAGTCGCTTAAAATGCTGGGCTTGGCCCATGTAAAAGAGCCCCGTATCGTGGTAAAGAGGGGGGAGGTCTTGGGAGCGTGTGCCCACATGCTCTGCAAAAAGAGGGGTGAGTTCGGGCGTGAGCCTAAAAGAGCGGTAGGGAGAAGAGGCATAGGGAGTGAGAGCGAGGGCGTATTTGTAATGGGGGTGTTGGCGCAGAGCACTAAGCGCGTCCTGGAGATAGTGTGTTTGGAGAAGCACGCTAGTGCCATAGAGGACACAGAGCAAGCACTCGGCAGGAATCTGCAGAGTTTGGATGGCATGCGCGACCACTTCCAAAGTGGGGGTGAAGTCATCGGCCAAGTGGGCAGGGCGTAAAAAGGGGATGTGTGCCCCGTGTTCTCGAGCGATTTGAGCGATCTCTGGGCTATCGGTAGACACCAGCACTTCTGTAAAAAGCCCAGAGCGCAGAGCGATGTCGATCACATGGGCTAGGAGTGGCTTGCCTAAAAACGGGTAGACATTCTTTTTAGGAATGCGTTTACTCTGGGCGCGGGCTAGAATGAGGGCAATCATACACACTAATAGGGGAATTGGGACTCCATAACATCGCTAGCGAACTTCTTTTTATTACTCGCGCTCAACGCACCAATATTGGTGTAGGAAATCTTGGCATTGGCCATATACTTAGATTGTACGGTGTTATCGCGTGTGATGTCAAAGGGGCGCACAACCCCGCTCAGTTCGATGATCTGCTTCTCTCCATCTACGAGAATCTCCTTGCTCCCATGGATGAAATAATTCCCATTCTCTAACACTTTGACAATGCGCGCCGTGAGGGTGAGCTTGAGGTCTTCGCTCTTTTTTTGTGCCCCCCCGCCCTTAAAGCTATTATTCGTTGTCGATTGAGTTAGGCTGTAATTATTGCGATCGTCCAAAAACTGCGCTTCATTGCGCTTATTGGGATCGGCGCCATTGTAAGTCAATCTAGGCGCGCTGGAGGTGCCATTAGAAGTGCTCTTGTAATCTTTAGAAGTGCTGTAATTAGCACTGGAAGCCTCAGAAATCTCCACGGTTACCAGGTCATTGGGCTTCATGGCGCGTCTATCTGCAAATAGAGGTCTCTCGCCCTGTCCAAAGAGACTCCCGGGTTTAGAGATTTCAGGGATAAACTCCTTGGAGGGCATCTCTTCTACATAGTCAGGGGGGTCAAATTTAATTCCGGGTTCCACGGCACTCATAACATTAACCAATGCCATGAGCCATATCCATTTGAGCTTGCGCATGACACTCCTTAGAATTTTTTTGCCTCTAAATTATACTATAATAGAAGTCTTGCAGTCATTAATTATTTGAGGAAAGAAAATGCAAAAACGACTTGTATTGCAGTGGGTCTTGGGGGCGATTATGGGAATGAACCTGCAGGCTGAGGACAAGCCCAATTGGATGAAGGGACTCATTGTAGGAACGAGTTACCAAACTGGAGCGATCAATATCCAAACCCGTTCTAATGGAGTGCGCAGCGACATGAATGTGGGAGCTAATGGTCTAGGATTTTTGGTGGGATATAATGGATATTTTAGAGACGATCAGATGTTTGGGGCGCGTTATTACGCTTTCTTAGACTGGCAGGGGTTTGGGGCGCATTATAAGAAGGGCTACTATGGAGGTGGGGGTTATTATGGGGGAAGCAACATGCTTACTTACGGTGCTGCCGCCGATGTTTTTTATAATTTTTTTCAGGGAGCCTTCTATCGTGATGATATTTCCTTGGATTTAGGTGCCTATGCGGGCATGGCGATTGCGGGTAATTCGTGGTACTTGGGCGATCAGGGAAAGAATAAAATGGGTATCCCATCATCGGGGGACAGTAGCGTGAGTGTGAGCACCTTCCAATTTCTCTTCAATGTGGGTGTGAGAGCACTGGTGATGGGTGAGCATGGCATTGACATGGGCTTCAAAATCCCTACGATCAATAACCGCTACTACTCTGGCAATTACTTTAGCGTCCAGATTCGTAGAACCTTTGCCTTTTACATCGGCTATAACTACCACTTCTAGCGATAGGGCGTGCAGGCCTTGAACATTTTTGTGTAGTAGCTCTGCGCCTTTTGAATGAGACTAGGGTTATCATCTCTGAGGAGCAATTCGTAGCTATTCTCAAAGGCATTTTTACTCCAGTTAGCAGAACCTAAAAAAATCCATCGGTTGTCGATGAGGGCAAGTTTTTGGTGCATAATGCCCCGATGAGTGGCCTTAGACCCCTTAGCCTGGACTCCCTGAAGCAAGCAAGTGTTGATTCCTCTATATTTGGACAAATAGCCAATGGTGGAATGCTTGGCATCAGTATTGCTACCATAGTCATAAATAATGTTGATCTTAACACCTCGATTCGCGGCATCTTTAAGCGCTTTGGCAATCTTTTGATGTGTAAAACTATAAATGGCAATATTGATGGTGCTTTTGGCTGCATTAATACTTGAGATGAGACTATTGAGCGCTTCATTTTGTTCATAGGGGAGCACATAAAGTGTAGAGCTAGCATGGACAATCCCTGCCAACGTACAGGATAGGTAAAAGGCCTTCCAAGATAATTTCACGGCAACTCCTCATTCTGTATTTAGTTAAGCAAAATAGGGCGAACTTGTATTATAATGCGGGGTTTAGGTAGTTTAGCTTAAGGAGTGGCGTTGAAGATCCTATTGGTTAATCAAAATAAGATGGTCGAGAAGTTGTTTGAGAACATCGCCAAAAAGCTTGCATTGGACTTAGTAGTACGCGAACATGTAGGGGATGCGCTTTCCAAACTTCAGGAAGACGCAGAGTGTTTCTTTTTTGCAGACGATACCGTAGTGGATGAGGAAGGCTACCAGCATCTTGCACCCTACTTAGAAGGAACTAAAATAAGTGCTTTCGTACACCGCAAAAGTGTGGCCCCCTTTGGGTCCTTTACCCATTATATTCAGAAACCCTTTTTGCCCACCGATGTTTTACACATCCTAGAAAAGACCCTGGAGGCCCTACATATCCCCCCTGAACCGGCTCCTCTTCCTCCCCAGGAACCTTCTGTGTTGCCAGAAACAGACATGGGTCTAGGTGATTTGAGCTTAGATTCTAGTTTGAATCAGTTGGAAGAATTGGAGGGACTATTAGGTGCATCCGATGGAGTAGCACCTACTTCTGCTCAGGATTCCCAGGAGACTTCTATAGTAGAGGAGCAACAAGAGGAAGCACTCGATGTGCCAGAGGTTTCGGACACATCGCTTCAATCCACCCCCCCTTCCCCAGAAGACGAACCAGTTCTCTCGCCCACAGAGGAATCTACCTCCCCTGAACCTCAGACAACAGAATCTTCCGCGCCCCAGCCCGCTAGAGGGCTTATGGATTTGTCCTTTGAGGATCTATTGCCTGTAGATAATAGCAATGATGAGGAAGAGGCGCATGGTGAGTCGTTTCACGATACACAGATTCAAGAGCAGACTCCTTCCTTAGAGCCTGATGTTCCCGTAGAAGAACCCCACGCGCCGCACATGGATTCTCCACAAATGCAGGAAGATTCCCAACCCATTTCTGACAATAAGGTTCCAGAATCTCCTGTAGGTGCGGATTCCCTAGAGGGGAGTGATCCATCCTCAAGAGATTCTGCAGCACTTTCAGAAGATGCGCAGGACCTAGAGCCCCAAGAAATTGAGCATATTGAGGATATCCCTGAACCTGTTATGGCAAGTGTGATGGACGAGCCCTTGGAGACTCCACAGACAGACTTACACGAGCACACTCCAGAGGATACGGGAGAGCAATCTGCTACTCAAGCAGAGATTTCACAGGAATCTGAGGAAGACTCTCCATTGGATGTTGCTTCTCCTAAGGATACGGAGGCGATCCCTGCAGAGCAAGGCGCAAAGCTAGATAACCCCACAGAAGAGGAGACGCAGGAGAGCGAGCTTCTCAGCCCAGCGCATGCGCCCCTACTGGATGATGTGCAGGAGGGCGATCAGACCCAGGATGTAGCTTCATCTGTAGAGGCCTCTTCTGGAGAACCTCCAAGCGAAGAGGGCCTAGAGACTGAATCTGCAGCAGAAGATCAGATAGATCGGGATATTGAGACAACTCTGTTCACGCCTACTCCAGAGCTTGCTACCGCACCTGAGGAAGCCCTTGAAGAGAGTGAGCCGGAGGCTGAAGTCCTAGAATCTGCGGAAACATTGCCCGTGACACAAGCCTTAGATTCCACACCCCAAGATTCTCCTGATTCCACTCCCCTTTCCCCTGATAGGCCTGAAGAGGAAGTGCTTGCACCAGAGACTACCCAAGAGCATGTATCAGAAGCCACACCAGATTCGACACCCACAGCGAGTCCAGCCACGCTAACCTTAGATTTACAGCCTTTCCTGCCTTTTTTGCAAACCTTATTCAAAGATGCACCCCTCGATCCCAAACTTTTAGAAGACAAGGTGTTACACATTCAGATCGCTGATAAGACCTAATGCATACAGATGCTTATAGGATGCTCATCCTCGCAGGTCCTAGCGGTTCTGGGAAGAGCACTTTAGTCAAGCACCTGAGCGCACATTGCCAGGACATTTACTTCTCTATCTCTACGACTACGCGTCCCAAGCGAGAGGGAGAAATTCAAGGACAACATTACTACTTTGTGAGTGAGCAAACTTTTTTAGAAGGGATAGCACAACAGCAGTTTTTAGAATGGGCGCGCGTGCATAACTACTACTATGGCACATCTATGCAGCCCATACAAGAGGCCTTAAAGGCCAACAAGCTGGTTTTATTTGACATCGATGTACAGGGCCATAGGAGTGTAAAAGCACTCTATCCTAAAGCTACCTCTGTTTTTATCACCACTAAGAGTGCACAGGTTTTACAAGAGCGCTTGGAGCAGCGCGCCACGGACTCCAACGAAGTGATTGCGCGGAGATTGACCAATGCGTACCAGGAATTGCAAGAGATTGATCAATTCGATTATGTGGTGGTCAATGAGTCTTTAGAACAAGCGCAGCAACAGGTGTTGTGGATTGCTAAAACTTTAAGCTACAAACAGCAGATGTTTCCCAAGGAAGACTTCTGCAAAGCGTGGAGGGCAGGCAACCTCACGCTTTAAGCCCATGTGTAGTAAAATGCCTCCCGTTATCTCTGCATAAAGGATAGTCATGGGTGGCTTTACAAGTGTATGGCATTGGCTCATTGTCTTATTTGTGATAGTGTTGTTGTTTGGGGCTAAGAAGATTCCTGAGCTTGCTAAGGGGCTTGGAAGTGGCATTAAAAACTTTAAAAAGGCCCTTAAAGAGGATGAAGAAGAGGGTAAACCACAAGAGCCTCAGGTTATACACGCCCAATCACAAACCCCTCCTCATACGGCCTCTCCCTCTTCTGAACAACATAAGGCTTAGGGCATGTACCAGCGTGTCAAGGGGGTTTTAGAGCGTCTGTTGGGCACAGATATTGTCTTAGAACACCCTAGGGATAGGAATCTGGGGCATTATGCGAGTGTGGTGGCGTTTTCTTTGGCCAAAACGCGTAAAAAGGCTCCCAAGGTTCTTGCCCTAGAACTTGTAGAACTCCTTAGACAAGAAGAGGAATGCAACGCACTTTTTGCATCCATTGACGCGCTCAATGGTTATATTAATTTCACACTCAAAGACACTTTCTTAGACTCTCTATGCCAGCAAGCTTTGCAATCAGGGCGTGATTTTGGCAGGGGGTATTCTCATCAAAGTTTATATGTAGAGTTTGTGAGCGCTAACCCTACGGGACCCCTGCATATTGGGCATGCCAGGGGGGCAATCTTTGGAGATAGTCTGTGCCGTTTGGGGCGTTTTTTGGGCTTTACAACCCATGCGGAATACTATGTCAATGATATGGGTGCGCAGATCAAAATGCTGGGTCTCTCCGTGTATTTGAGGATTCAGCAAATCCAAGGTTTGCAAGTGGAGTATCCGCCCAATGCCTATCAAGGAGATTATATTACGGAACTGGCTCAGAGCGCACTAGAGCATTTTGGCACCCTAGAGGGGGAGGAAGAGATATTAATAACGCAATTAGGAGACTTTGCCAAGGACTTAATGCTGGTAGAAATCCAAGAGACTTTGGCAGAAACAGGGATCAGCATGGATGCTTATGTGAGCGAAAAGGCCATGTTTAATGCGCAAGAGGGAGTTTTTGCGCGTTTGCAAGAAGCGGGGGGAATTTATGAAAGTGAGGGGAAAATGTGGTTAGCTTCCAGCAGGCATGGCGATGAAAAGGATCGCGTGATTCGCAAAGCCGATGGCCATTTTGCTTATCTAGCAGCGGATCTAGTCTACCATGACCACAAATTCCAGCAAAATTACGATCGCTACATCAACATCTTTGGGGCAGATCACCATGGTTATGTCGCACGAATCAAGGCTGCCATGCAGTTTTTGGGCTATGAGGCACAAAAGTTAGAGGTATTATTAGTGCAGATGGTAGCTTTACTCAAAGAGGGTAAACCCTATAAAATGAGCAAACGCGCCGGGAATTTTGTCCTCCTGAAAGATGTGCTACAGGACATTGGTAAAGATGCCCTGCGTTTTGTCTTTCTCTCCAAAAAATTGGATACACACCTAGAATTTGATGTCGCCAGTTTGCAAAATCAGGATAGCTCTAACCCTATTTTTTATATCCACTATGCCAATGCGCGTATTCACACTTTATGGCATAAATTTTTGCAAACAGGAGATAAGGAAGCGGTGTACACATGCGCTCTGAACAATCTTCCTCCCCAAGCTATGCACCTTCTGTTCAATGCACTCAATCTCCCTAAGGTGCTTGTGGGGGCTTTTGAAGATCGCGAGTTGCAAAAGATCTGCGAATACCTGAAAAATCTTGCAGGGGACTTCCATAGCTTTTACAATGCTCATAAAATCTTAGACACTCCCGAAGAACTCGCATATCTCAAGTTATGCCAAATGGTCAGTTTGAGCTTAACAATCGGATTGGATATCTTAGGAATCAGCGCTAAGACGAAAATGTGAGGGGAAGTGCGGGACGGGGAAGGAGGGGGAGGTTACCCCGCCCCGCATCGCTATTATAATAAAACTTTTGAGTTTTTTAGCTTAAACTGATCCAAATTTTCAAAAGAATTTACCTTTATTGATGAAAACTCGATTTTTTCCTGCCCCGTACATCCAAGAAATGTCAAGGGGTAGGGCGTATCTTGGATTAAAAACTTATGTTATAATTCTTTAAGTTTAACGACAAAAGGATTGTGATGCGCATTTTATTGGTGGAACACGATGCTCACTTGAGCAAACAGATCGGTGTTTATCTAGGCGAGAAGAGTTTTCAAGTAGATATGGCAGAAAATTTGGAAGATGGAGAGTACTATATTAGCATCCGTAATTACGATCTCATTTTGGTGAGTATGGAGCTTAGTGATGGGAGTGGGCTCACTCTCATTCCTTATGCTAAGTCCAAACATCCAGCCATTGTAAGCATCATGTTTGCCAACAAGGCTTCAAGTGAGCAGGAAATCAAGGCCTTTAAGGAGGGTGTGGACGACTTCATTGTCAAGCCTTTTGATTTGGGTGTGTTGGCGGCTAGGATTGAGGCCCGCCTGCGTTTTTGGGGCTCAAGTATCATCGAGATCGAGGATTTGGTCATTAATCCTGATGAAGAAAAGATTATTTACAAAGGTAAAGAAATCGAGGTCAAGGGCAAGCCCTTTGAGGTGCTCACCCACTTGGCGCGCCACCGCGATCAAATTGTTTCTAAAGAACAGCTGCTAGATGCTATCTGGGAAGAGCCCGAACTGGTAACTCCCAATGTGATCGAAGTGGCGATCAACCAGATTCGCCAAAAGATGGACAAACCCTTAGGGATTTCCACGGTGGAAACCGTGCGCCGTAGAGGCTACCGCTTCTGCTACCCCAAGGGTGGATCGGAAAACTAGAACGAAATTGTATTCTCACTGCCAAGCAGGTATTGTAGCACTTCTGGAGCGTTGGTAAGCCTGCCCACTGCCACTTCCGCTTTAAAGTGTTCTACGCAAGTCTGACAAGAAAGTATCTCTACCCCTAGTCTCTCCAGACTTTGCAAAGCCTGCAGAGCCTGGGTATTGTCTATATGAGAGTTATGCGTGCTCAAAAGTACACCGCGATTCAAAAAGATTACCTGCTTGGGCAACAGGTCTGAGGACACTTGAGAGAGACTGTTTAAAAACCCCACCACCACCTTAGCCCCCAAATCTCCTTCTCCGATTTTGTCTGAACTAAAAACTAGATGCTTGTTTGACATGCGCTTCCTTAATCATCAGATGGAGTAATTCTACAAATACTTGATAGAGATTGTTTAAATCGTGGATGTGCACACACTCATCCACGGAGTGGATGCGATCATTAACCAGGCCAAATTCTACTACCTCCACCCCACAGGCTGCAAAAAAGCGTGCATCGCTTGTACCCCCACGTGTGTTGAGTGAAGGTGTGCGCTGGAGAACTTTAGCGATGGCTTCTTGAATGTGCTCTACCAAAACACAATCCTGGGAACTTAGAAAGGGTAAAGAATTTTGTTGTAGTGTAACACTATAGGGGACTTTTTCTAACACCACATCCAAAAAATTGCTGATATCTTCTAGGGTGACTCTAGGTGAATGCCGCACATTAAAGAGAATTTCTAGGGTTTTTGGAGTCACATTGCTTGCCCCTGATTCACTTTTGATAGAGGTGATTACCAGCCTAGAAGCCTCAAACAGACTATCTGCTTTGTCTAAATTTGCATTGGCAACAAGATTGAGTTTGTCTGCGATGAGATGGATGGGATTTAAACAAGTTCTAGGATAAGCGACATGCCCGGGGATACCCTGTACGATAATTTTCCCTCCAATAGAGCCTCGTCGCCCAATTTTTACACTATCACCTAACACTTTTACACTCGTAGGTTCGGCAACAAGGGCAAAAGTAGGCAATAACTCTTGTTGTTGCAACACCTCTAACATATGCCTGGTTCCAAAACGCGCCTCACCCTCCTCATCGCTAGTGAGCAAGATAGAGAGAATAAGCGGAGGAGGATTGCTTACCGTTAAAAGAGCACACACATCACGCACCGCGCATGCAAAAGCTGCGATCCCGCCCTTCATGTCTTGAGCCCCTCGGCCGTATAAAAAATTCTCTTCTAGCACACCTTTGAAGGGATCATGCTTCCACCCTTCTTCTACAGGCACCACATCTACATGCCCTGCAAAGCAGAAATGCAAGGGAGTTTGGTTAGGATTACCAAAGCGTTTATAGAAAAATACATTGCTCACATCATTATGATCCGCGCGTAAAACCTCAAAATCCCCTAAAAATGTCCCGATATGATCAAAAATACCTTCTTCTTTGGGGGTGATGGTTTTATACGAAAGTAGTTGTTGGGTAAGTTGAACAACTGCGCTCATGAAAGCACCGCCTGTGCTTTGGCATGCAAGTGCAAATAGAGCTGTAAAACCTCCAGATTAGCCGGAGTGATTCCACTAATGTAAGAAGCCTCTAGGAGAGTTTTTGGGCGGTGTTTACTCAACTTTTCAATGGCTTCTAGTCCTAAACCAGTAATTCGCTCAAAGCTAAAGTCTTGCGGGATTTTGGTCTCCCACATACTCTCCATTTTGGCAATAGAGGCACTTTGTTTTTCAATGTAACTATGGTATTTGCATGCGATCTTGATCTGCTCGAGCACTTCGCTACCCAAGCCCTGCAAGCAGGCAAAAAAAGCACGCAACTCTTGCTCTTCAAAACCATCGCGCCCAGCCAAGAATACCCCATTGCACTTTTCATTGAAAGGAGCTTGGTTTAAGGCCTGCAACTTTTCTAAAGTTTGTCTATTGGGGGTTAAGGTGGTGTGCTGGAGGGTGTGCATGGCCTGTGTAATTTGGGCTTGCTGAGCCTGGAGTTTAGCGTAATCTCTAGAATCCATCAAACCTAGCGCGTGCGCATAAGCCCCTAACCTAAAGCACGCGTTATCCTCCCTGAGAAGGAGGCGGTATTCAGCGCGTGAGGTGAACATGCGGTAAGGCTCTTGCGTGCCCTTGCACACAAGATCGTCAATCATCACCCCAATATAGGCTTGGTTGCGCGCCAGAACGAAAGTTTTTTCTTGAAAATCCTTGCCCAAACCTAGCGCTAAAGCGGCGTTAATGCCCGCCATCAAACCTTGCGCGGCAGCCTCTTCATAACCGGTCGTGCCATTGATCTGCCCAGCTAAGTAGAGATTGGGGATTTTCTTGGTTTCCAAAGTGTGGTGCAGTTCTGTAGGCTGTACAAAATCGTATTCAATGGCATAGCCATAGCGGGTGATGTGGGCATTTTCCAGTCCCCTGATGGAGTGGATTACTTCTTCTTGAATATCAAAGGGTAGAGAGGTGCTTAGTCCATTGACATAGTATTCGCTCTGGCTACGGGTTTGGGGTTCTAAAAAGAGTTGGTGGCGTTCTTTATCTTTAAAGCGCTGAATCTTGTCTTCAATACTAGGACAATAACGGGGACCCACACTCTCAATTTGCCCGCTAAACATGGGAGCTCTATGCAAATTAGCTTGGATAATCGCGTGCGTGGTGGGGTTAGTGTAGGTTAAAAAACAAGGAAGCTGGACGGGGTAGAAATCCTGGGTTTTATAGCTAAACTTGGGGGGGTTGGGGTCTCCGTAATGAGGCTCTAAATCTCTAAAATCGATACTATGACCGGCCAACCTAGGACATGTCCCTGTCTTCAATCTCCCCACTTGCAAGCCCAGCGCACTCAAGTGCTTAGAAAGTTGGATAGAGGCACTCTCTCCAAAACGCCCGTGCTGGCTTTGGTGCGTGCCAATGTGCACCAGCCCTTGTAAAAAGGTGCCAGTGGTAAGGATGACCTTTTTGGCATGGTAAATCTTGCCTACATTGGTTTTAACCCCCACGACTTCCTCCCCCTCTAATAAGAGAGCTTCCACCATTTCTTGAGAAACGCTCAAGTTAGGGGTTTGTAACGCGAGATTTCTAGCCAAAATGCGATACGCATCCATGTCGATTTGGGCGCGTGTGCCCCGCACAGCCGGCCCCTTGGAAGCATTTAGAGTGCGCAGCTGCAAGGCGCTCTGATCGGCCAAAAGCCCCATCACCCCCCCTAGAGCATCGATCTCCTTGACCAAATGCCCCTTACCTAGCCCTCCAATGGCCGGGTTACAGCTGGCTAGAGCCATATTGTCCACTAAAAGGGTGAGCATGTGCACCCGCGCCCCCATTTTAGCCCCTACAAGGGCTGCCTCCAAGCCCGCATGTCCTCCTCCGACGACAACAATATCCACTTTCATAGCGATTCCTTTTTGGGAAATTATACCCCAAACAACCTCAATACACTAGACTTTGAACTTCATAAACTCACTTTCGAGTTCCTGATTCTTAGTCACTAACTTAAGACTATGCGCTTCTAGCTGCTTGCGCACTTCTTTAACTTCACTGAATATATTGAGAAACTCAAGGGTAACCTGATTGAGCTCCTCCATCTTGGCCACCACCACATTGGTTTGCGCGTGGGTTTCTTGAGATTTGCTCTTGGTAGCACTCAGATTCTGCGTGGCGTTCCTAGCATCTGTGATGAGCAGAGATGTTTTTTCTGAAACCTCCTGGGATTGGGTCGCCATATCCTGAATCCGTGCCCCCATGTTTTCAATACTTTGAGTAACCATATTCACCATTGCCGTGATTTCGCCTAAGGATTTCTGCGTTTTACTGGCCAAGTTGCGCACTTCATCAGCCACCACAGCAAAGCCACGCCCATGCTCGCCTGCACGCGCAGCCTCAATGGCTGCATTGAGGGCGAGCAAATTGGTTTGGTTGGCAATCTCCTCGATAATGGAGAGCACGCCCTTAATTTCATTGGCATGGCTAACTAAATCGCCCGACTCGGTGGCGATCTCTTGCTGATTCTGCGCAGAAACCAAAATCATATCCACAGAATTTTGAATCTTATCGACAAAAGCCCCTAAGATCACGCTTGTCTGATCTAGATACTCGATTGTGCTCCCCAAATTTCCCTTAGCCAAATTCAAATTTTCGCTCACCTCATGGTTAATACTTTTTAAATTTTCGACAGATTTAAATTCACGATTAGCCGCCTCATTGAGAGTGATGGTAGAGCTTTTGAGTGCGACTCCCACTTGGTTATTCTCTTCCACAATACCTTTCCCGATTTTGACAATCTCAGCGATTTTAGTGATGAATTGGTTAATGTGACTAGAGGCAATTCCCACCTCATCTTGAGACTTAATCGCAAGTTTTTTAGTCAAATCTGCTTCTTGAGAGGAAGCGAGATTTTGGGCCGTATTCTTGAGATTGTTTAGGGGGTTAATCACATCCTTTTGCACAACGAAAAAGATCAGCACAATGATGCCCAATGAAATACTCATCATCCAGATCAGAGTTTTCTTGCTAAAGGTGTCGGCATTGTGCTGAGGTTCTTCTAATGAGAGCTTAACTTGCATCACACCGATCATATCTCCAGGTTTGTTATTGGTATGGCAAGCAACACAGCTTTTATCCCCCACCAAAGGTTGCAAAACGCGCACATGACGCTCCTTGCCACTCCCACGCACTGTCACTTCTTGAGGTGTGCTAGGATTGTGGAAATACTTCAAAACTTCGGGGTCTTTTGTAAAGGTTTCATTGAGCCCAAAGAGCTTAATATCTCCCTCGCCCGGATAAAATTTCATCTGTACTCCAGGTAAGCGATTGCTATCGTCGATAGCCTTATAAATGGCTTCGGTTGTACCCACAGCGATCGCCTGTACGATGGTGTTGATAATGGAAGCATTGATGCTCTTAGCAACTTCTTTGCCCTGCATTTCTGCTAAACTTGCGTAATCGCGTTTGACAATCATAAAGATTGCAAACGCCAATGATCCAAGCAAAACAATCAAGTAAACCAACGCGCGTACCTGCAAGCTTTTAAACATCAAAACTCCTCCACCTATACAATTTGTACACCTAAAGCCGAGCCATTCTAACATAAAAAAGTAGCAAAAAATTTAGCTAGGAGTTCTCTAAAATCTCTGTCTGTGGGCTGATGTCTAAAGTTTGTAAATCTGCAAAGATTTTGTTGTGATAATTGACCACCCCCGCGCGTCCAATCATCGCAGCATTATCTGTGCAAAACTCCAGGGGGGCGAGTAAGAGCTCTGCTCCAAATTCTGTGCATAGTGCTTCCAATTGCGTACGGATATAAGCATTGGCACTCACCCCTCCCACCAAGCCAAAGCGCGTTACTTGTGTGTGTTGTAAATAGAAACGCACCTTGTGTAAGAGATGTGCGCACGCAATCTTTTGAAACCCCGCACAGATACGCGCTTGTTTTTCTTGACTTAAGGGCTGTTCATTAGAGATAGCTAGACGCACCGCGTTTTTAAGCCCAGAAAAACTAAAGGCCAATGTGCTTTTTTGCTTAAGGGGTAGGGGGAAGGGATACTCTTCTCCTACAGGACAAAGGCGCGCCAGCCTTTCCACCACAGGCCCGCCCGGATAGCCCAAACCTAGCATTCTAGCTACCTTATCAAAACTCTCCCCCAAACTATCGTCCAGACTTTTAGCGATAATACACATCTCTGTAGGACCATGTGCTTCAACAATAAGGGTATGTCCCCCAGAGACCAATAACACGCTTAAGGGGAAGCGCGGGGTAGCTTGGTTGATAAAGAGCGAATACACATGCCCTTTGAGATGATCCACACTGATAAGGGGGAGTTTTAAACTTAAGGCCAGCGCCTTAGCCATCATTAGACCTTCTAAAAGCGTGATGGCCAGTCCGGGACGTGTTGTTAGGGCGATGGCTTTAAGGAGCTTAAAGGGGTCCTGGTTCTCTTTGGTTAAAAACTCTTTAGCCTTTTGGAGCAATAGAGGTAAGTTATGGGCATGCAGGCGCGAAGCCAATTCAGGCACCACACCCCCATGTGCGCTGTGCTCCTTCTCTTGAGAAATCTTGGCATGCCAGAGTAATTTGGCATCTTCTAAGCGTGTGAGGGCTAGCGAACTATCATCACAACTACTTTCAATACTTAAAAGCATCCATTCCCTTTAGGGTATAATGTTCTCATTATACTACAAGGCAAAACATGGCACGATTTAAAGCAGAGTGGGAGGAACAGAGCGCGATTTTAATGGCATTTCCGCATGCTTCCAGCGATTGGGGGGAATATTTGCAGGAAGCACGCGCGTGTTTTTTGAATATTATCGATACCTTAGCGGCCTACCAGCGTGTGCTTGTCTGTGTGCACACCAGCGATAGCGCGGGGATTGATAAGCTAGCGCGTTTGCATAATGTTGAAGTTGTGCTGCTAGACACAAACGACACATGGGCGCGTGACTTTGGACCTTTGTGCGTGGAAACGGCAGGGGTGCATTTTTATTTAAATTTTGTTTTCAATGCATGGGGAAATAAATACGAAAGCAGGTTAGACAATACCATTAGCATGAAGCTCGCTCAAAAGGGGCTTTTGCAATACCCTTTGCGTTTTGTAGATGTGATCTTAGAGGGGGGAAGTCTTGAATGCGACGGGGCGGGTACGCTTTTAGCCAACCGTCACAGTTTGCTCAATTCCAACCGCAACCCCGACCCGGAAAAATCCATTGCTCGACTCAAACAAGAGCTCAGTTTATCTAGGATTTTATGGCTGGACACCCCTCCCTTGGCTGGCGATGACACAGACGGACATATCGATACCTTAGCGCGCTTCTTAGACCCAGAGACGATCGCTTATGTCAGTTGCGAGGATTCTAGCGATCCTCACTACCGACCCCTGCAAGCCATGAAAAAAACCTTGCAAGGTTTTAAAACCCTCGACAACAAACGCTACAAACTTGTACCTTTGCCGCTGCCCAGCCCCAAGTTTTATCAAGATCAACGCCTACCTGCTACTTACGCTAATTTCTTATTTGCTAATAATGGGGGGCAGCGCGTGCTCTTTGTACCCACTTATAACGATCCTATGGATGCACACATCCTTAGAACCCTAGAAAAGCACACCCATGTTGAAGTGGTGGGAGTGGATTGCTCCTTTTTGATCCGCCAACATGGGAGCTTGCACTGCGCGACCATGCAACTCTACTAGTTTGGATTGCTACAAGTGATTTAGTGTGTGTCTATTTTGACGATCTTCCAGCTTGGTTCATTTTTTTTAGAGGAGAAACTATGATTATCACTACAATGACAGAAGTCATTGGCTCTACCCCTATTTTTAAATTCACTAGCCAGCATTATCCTATCCCAAAGGATTCGGTGATTTATGCCAAATTGGAGTATTTAAACCCGGGAGGAAGCATTAAAGACCGCTTAGGCCAATACCTCATAGAGGAGGGATTAAAAACGGGCAAGATCACCGCTCAAACAACCATCATCGAACCTACGGCAGGCAATACAGGCATTGCCCTAGTCCTTGTGGCTTCAGAACATAAGCTTAGGAGTATTTTTGTTGTCCCAGAAAAATTTAGCCTAGAAAAACAGCAAATCATGCGCGCTTTGGGCGCAGAGGTGATCAATACGCCCACTGATCAAGGCATTAAGGGAGCAATCGCCAAGAGCAAGGAGTTAGCTCAGAGTATCCCTAATAGCTACCTGCCCCTGCAATTTGAAAACCCGCTCAACCCTCAAACCTACTACCACACCCTAGGGCCAGAGATTATCCAAGAGCTGGGCACACAGCTTACTAGTTTTGTAGCTGGGATAGGGAGTGGAGGCACTTTTGCAGGCACAGCTCAATACTTAAAGGAACACATCTCCACAATACGCCTCATTGGAGTAGAACCAGAGGGCTCGATTTTAAATGGAGGAGAGCCAGGACCCCATGAGATTGAGGGGATCGGGGTAGAGTTTATCCCCCCATTTTTTGCAGGCTTAGAGATTGATGGCTTTGAGACTATCACAGATAAAGAGGGGTTTGATTGCACTAGGGAGTTAGCTAGACAAAGTGGCTTATTAGTGGGGAGCTCTAGTGGGGCGGCTTTTGTGGCGGCACTGCGTGAGGTACAACGCCTACCAGAGGGTAGTCGAGTTTTGACGATCTTCCCTGATATGGCGGATCGCTATCTCTCTAAGGGTATTTATCTATGAAAAAAGGAAGTAGCATGCACATGCGAACAAAACTCATTCATGGGGGCATTAGTGAAGATGAGGTAACTGGGGCGGTGAGCGTGCCCATTTATCAGACTTCTACCTACCGCCAAAATGGAGTAGGGCGACCTAAGGGTTATGAATACTCGCGCTCAGGTAACCCCACCCGCTTTGCCCTCGAGGAACTCATTGCAGACTTAGAGGGCGGGGTCAAAGGTTTTGCCTTTGCCTCTGGGCTGGCAGGAATTCATGCAGTCTTTTCCCTCTTGCAACAGGGCGATCATGTGTTACTGGGTGATGATGTCTATGGAGGGACTTTTCGCCTATTTGACAAAGTGCTCACTAAGGGCGGGCTCTCTTATAGCATTATAGACACCAGCGACACCTCTCAAATAGAAAGGGCCATCCAGCCCAACACCAAAGCCCTTTATTTAGAAACCCCTAGCAATCCCCTGCTCAAAATTACCGACCTAAAACAATGCGCCAGTATTGCCAAGAATCATGAGCTAATCACCATTGTAGATAACACCTTTGCGACCCCCTATTATCAAAACCCCTTACCGCTAGGTGCGGATATTGTGGTGCATAGTGGCACCAAATACTTAGGTGGGCATAGCGATGTGGTTGCTGGACTTGTAACTACTAATAGTCAAGACTTGGCCCAAGAGATCGCCTTTTATCAAAACGCCATCGGAGGGGTGCTAGGACCTTGGGATAGCTGGTTACTCCAGCGAGGCATTAAAACCCTCGCTTTACGCATGGAGGCACACCAAAGAAATGCCTTGAATGTGGCTGAGTTTTTAGGCGCACACCCCAAAGTAGAAAAAGTCTATTACCCCGGCCTACCTACCCACCCCAACCACACACTGGCTAAAACCCAAATGCGCGGGTTTGGCGGAATGCTCTCTTTCACCCTCAAAGATGATAGCAAGGCAGTTCCCTTTGTGGAAAGCCTGAAATTGTTCATCTTAGGCGAGAGTTTGGGCGGGGTGGAGAGTTTGGTAGGTGTCCCGGCATTAATGACCCATGCGAGCATCCCTAAGCAACAGCGCGAGGCTGTGGGGATTAAAGATGGCTTGGTGCGCCTCTCTGTGGGCATTGAGGATGGCCAAGATTTATTAGAGGATTTAGAGCAAGCCCTTGCTAAATTGGGCTAATTTTAAAAGGAGTAAAACATGAAAATGAATGTGGAGAGTTTTAATTTAGATCACACTAAAGTCAAAGCCCCCTATGTGCGTGTGGCCGATCGCAAGAGAGGAGAACATGGGGATGTAATCGTTAAATACGATGTGCGCCTTAAACAGCCCAACCAAGAACACATGGACATGCCCGGCCTACACTCTTTGGAGCACTTGGTCGCAGAGTTGATTCGCAACCACGCTAATTATGTGCTAGATTGGTCACCCATGGGTTGCCAGACGGGTTTTTATTTGCTGGTGTTAAACCATGACAATTACCAAGAGATTTTAGAACTCTTAGAAAAAACCATGCAAGATGTGCTCAAGGCTACAGAAGTGCCCGCGTGCAATGAAGTCCAATGCGGTTGGGCGGCCAACCACAGCCTAGAGGGCGCACAAGCCCTCGCGCGCGCCTTTTTAGCCAAACGCGCCGAGTGGAGCGAAGTAGGGGTTTAAAAACGGATGGAGGCCTGCTAGTGAAATGTAGATAGCCGAGCTTGTTCCTGATTAAATTTGTAACTTCTTATCCTTGAGAAGAGTCCTTGCAAAGTGCCTGACTATCTTGGTGCATGTCTGGTGAGTTCAGGACATGCGCGACTCGTCATCGTCTATCTTGACATTGTTTCTAAAATAGAGTACAATCGGGCTTTTGTTGGGGTATCGCCAAGTGGTAAGGCAGCAGGTTTTGGTCCTGCCATTCCGAGGTTCGAATCCTTGTACCCCAGCCATGGCGCGGGATAGAGCAGTCCGGTAGCTCGTTGGGCTCATAACCCAAAGGTCGGTGGTTCAAATCCATCTCCCGCAACCATCTTCTACATTAGGTGAAGTCATTTTTTTTGAATGCCTAGGTGATACGCATTAGGTGTTTCTCGTTCTCTTAAAAAGTTCAATCAAATCAAAATATCCTTTAAGTATGTTGCAATGAGCGGCATGCTAGAATGCCTCCGCTATTTTTAGCAACATTATAAAATACAAGTAAGGGGATTTATGCCATATATTAACATCCGTATCTCCAAAGAACATGGAGGAGCTACAGCAGAACAAAAGCGAGCGTTGATTAGCGGTGTAACTGATCTGGTCGTTAATGTGCTGGATAAGAAGAGAGAGGCGACTATAGTCATTATCGATGAAATCCATACAGACAATTGTGGTTTAGGCGGTGAAACTATCACTCGACTAAGGCACACTCCTCCCGAACAAAAGCAAGACTGATTCGTCTTCAGAGAGCGGGTGCGTAGCCCAAGTGGTGTGCCCCCTCGGCTCTTATTCTATGGTGTTCTCCATGTTTGGTTTCTGCTGTGGTTGTGACTGATGTGAGGGTGCGTACCTTCTAGTTTCTTTTTTGTGTTGCACTTGCAGACTTTGATCTTTTATTTAGCTAGTTTCTATACAATTGTTCTCGTTGTTTTTGATCACAAAGAAGGAGTAGAACATGGAAGATTTGCTCAGTCGCAGAATTGCAGCCACGCCTAGGGGCATTGGCATTGTATGCGATTGGTTTATCAAAGAGGCACAAAACGCCACCCTCAAAAGCACGGATGGGCGCGAGTTTATCGACTTTGCCGCAGGGATTGCCGTCTTAAATGTGGGGCATCGCCACCCGCGTGTGATTGAGGCGGTGAAAAGACAATTAGATCACTTCACCCACAGCGCTTATCAAGTAACCCCCTATGAGAGCTATGTGGAGCTAGCTGAGAAAATCAACGCTTTAGCACCCATCAAGGGTGTTAAAAAAACCTGCTTTTTCACCACAGGAGGAGAAGCCACCGAAAATGCCATCAAGATTGCCAAGGGGCATACCAAACGCTACGGAGTGATCGCCTTTGGGGGAGCGTTCCACGGGCGCACTTCTATGGCGGTGAGCATGACGGGCAAGGTCGCCCCTTACAAGGCTGAGATTGGCGCAGGGATGCCAGGGGTCTACCATGCCTATTATCCTAATGCCCTACATGGAATTAGCACAAAGGACGCGCTCAAGAGTTTGGAATTTATCTGCAAGGCCTCGATTTCTCCCCTAGATGTGGCGGCCATTATCTTTGAGCCCGTGCAGGGGGAGGGGGGTTTTAATCCCGCCCCAGCGGATTTTGTGCAAGGATTACGGGAGTTTTGCGATGCACATGGAATCGTCTTAATCGCCGATGAGGTACAAACGGGCTTTGCGCGCACGGGTAAGATGTTCGCCATGGAGCATTTCAATGCGAATGCGGATATCATTTGTATGGCCAAGAGTTTGGGTGGGGGTTTCCCTATTTCGGGTATTGTAGGCAGGGCGGATCTGATGGATTCTTTGAGCGCAGGGGGAATGGGGGGCACTTATGCGGGCAATCCTCTAGCCACCATAGCCGCCTTAGAGGTGTTAAAGATCATCGAAGAAGAACAGCTTAATGCGCGCGCGCTGACACTAGGTCAAGAGTTAATGGACAGTCTCAAACAACTCAAACAAGAAGCTAATATTACCCAAATGGCTGAAGTGAGAGGATTAGGTTCTATGGTCGCCTTAGAATTCTTTGAGGGAGAAAAACCTAGCCCAGAGTTGGCTAAGGCGGTGCAAAAGGAGGCGATGGATCAAGGGCTCTTATTGCTCACTTGTGGGTCTTATGGGAATGTGATTCGCTTTTTATACCCTTTAACCATTCCCCACGAGCAATTCCAGCGTGCGTTGGAAATTTTGCGCCAAGCGATCAAAAGGGGCGTATCTAAGCTTCCTAAAAAGGCAGTTTCATGAATTTTGACCTCTTAGAACACCCTTTTGTCAGCCAAACCCCTAAGGAGGGTTTTATCGCTATTACCAATCCAGCAACTTTGCAAGAGATCGCCTATGTTAAAAGTGTAGATCGGGAACAACTAGAGCATATCATTGCTAGGTCTTATAGAGCACAAAAGGAATGGGCACATAAATTAGCCCTAGAACGGGCAAATATCTTGCTCAAATGGCGCGAACTGCTCTTGGAGAATTTAGAAGATTTAGCCCGCATTCTCACCCAAGAGATGGGCAAGCCCCTCAAGGAGGCGCGCTCTGAGATCGCTTATGGGGCAAACTATTTGAGGTGGTTTGCTGAAGAGGCACGGCGCATTGATGGGGACATTCTGCCCAGCGTGGTGGAAGGACAGAAGATCTTTGTGCTCAAACAACCTATTGGGGTATGTGGGGCGATCACGCCCTGGAATTTCCCCTCAGGGATGATTGCGCGTAAGGCCGCTCCCGCCCTAGCCTGTGGGTGTAGCATGATCATTAAACCCGCCACCCAGACCCCTTTAAGTGCCTATGCTCTCATGGTGCTCGCCCTGCGAGCGGGCGTGCCTGAAGGAATTTTGAGTGTGGTTACGGGGGACACACGCATGATTTCTGAGGCGATTTGCCAAAGCGAGCTAGTGCGCAAGCTCAGTTTCACTGGTTCTACTGAGGTGGGCAAAATTTTGGTCAAACAAAGTGCTGGTACACTTAAAAAACTCTCCTTAGAGCTGGGGGGCAATGCGCCCTTTATTGTTTTTGAGGATGCCAATCTTGAAAAGGCTGCAGAAGGCATTTTGGCTTCCAAATTTAGAAATAGCGGGCAAACCTGTGTGTGCGCTAATCGGATTTATGTGCAAAAGAGTGTATATGAACCTTTGAGTAGCATTTTAAAACGCAAGGTCGAAGCCTTGAAACTGGGCAATGGCCTAGAAGAACACACCACGCAGGGACCCCTCATCGATTCTAAGGCGGTGGCAAAAGTGCAAGAGCATATCGATGATGCCACCTCTAAGGGCGCGCATGTGCTCAGTGGGGGCAAGCCCAGCGCGTTGGGGGCAAGCTTTTTTGAACCTACAATTTTAACCGGAGTGAATCAAGGCATGCTTGTGGCTAAAGAGGAAACTTTTGGGCCCCTCGCGCCCTTATTTGAGTTCGAGCATGAAAATGAAGTCTTAACTTGGGCTAATGATACACAATATGGCCTTGCTGCCTATTTTTACACCCAAAACCTCGCCAGAGTATTTCGGGTAAGCGAGGCGTTGGAATATGGCATGGTGGGGGTCAATTCGGGGCATATTTCCACAGAAACCGCGCCCTTTGGAGGGATTAAGCAGAGTGGAATGGGGCGTGAGGGCTCTAAATACGGCATTGAAGACTATTTAGAGATCAAGTACATGGGTGTCAAATTAGATTGAGAATTCCATGGGCATTGGCAATGTTGAGCAAGAGTTTTTAACAGAGCGGGCTATAAAGTGCAAAGTCTTTCGGGTTGGTGTCCGTTGGAGTGTTTTAGCTAGGAATCTCCCCTTTCACGGGGGAGCTGTTCACCGCCAGCTAGTTCTGCGCTCTTGCAAAGTTTGCAAATAAAGCGCGTGGTTGGCTTCTAAGCTAGCGCGGCTGTTTTCTTGGTGGTGAATGTGGTAGGCCAGCGCGCAAAAGCGCAGGCGTTTCATCACCCCCGTGTTAAACAGAAAACGCGCCACGAACTCGCTGTCCTCTCTGCCCCAACCTACAAAATTTTCATTAAATCCCTCGATAGCTAGAAAGTCGGCTTTGCTAAAACTCATGTTGGCACTTCTTACCCCCTTGAGCAAGGTATTAGGCTCACAAGTGCGCACACTAAAGATATAAAAGAGTTTAGCTAGGGTTAACTGACGGTGATTCTTGTAGCTTTTTTTGTCAATGGCTAGAGTATAATCCTGGCGATCCAACATCACTTGACTCTCAGCAGAAGTTAGAATTACACGCCCCCCTTGCAATAAGGTTTTAGGGCGCGCGAAGCAAAGATGATCGTAGATAAAATAAGGGTGCAAGATCATATCGGTATCTATAATAATGATGTAGTCCCCCATGGCGCGCATGATAGCGTTATTACGACTCCTGGCCGCGCGAAAACCTAGGTCTTCCTGCCACACATGAATCAAGGGCAGGGCTTTAGCTTGGAATTTAGCCTGATAATTTTCTAAGAGTGTACGGGTCTTGGGCGTGCTACCATCATCGGCAATCAGCACTTCATTGGGCATGCAGGCTAGATGGAGCACAGAATCTAAGACCAATTGTAAGCGTGCCTCCTGATTATAGGTGGTGATCACCAAAGAGACCTTGTTGAAATAGGCGCGCACAAAGGGCAAGGACATAGGCATTCTTTTTGGTAATTATAAGTAAATAAAGGCTACAATAGCCTGAATTTTTTAGCAAGGTTGTTGATGAATCAAGAGTTGGAATCTTTGGACGAGTCTGAAGTCTTCAAGCAATACATGGACAATATGGGCAAAGAGGACGAGACAGAACAGAAGGGCATGGTCAAAGAGGGTGTTGTAGTTTCGATTAACCAGACAGAGAACTATGCCATGGTGAGCGTGGGAGGTAAGACGGAAGGGCGACTCTCTTTGGAGGAAATCAAAGATGCACAGGGGAATTTACTCTTTGGTGTGGACAGCCCTATTCGTGTCTATGTGTCCCAGAGAGGCGAACGCCCCAGCGTCTCTTACAAGCGTGCAATTGTTTACGACAAAGTGCAGGCCAAGATTGCTCAATTGGGAGAAAATTACAAAGATAAGGTGGTTGAAGGCAGGGTAGTGCGTGAAAACAAAGGGGGGTATATTTTGGCTGACAAGGAGGGAGCGGAGTATTTCCTCTCTAAATCTCAGTCCTCTTTGCGGCGCGATAGCAAACACCTTGGCAAGCATATCAAGGCTTGTATTACCTCCATAGATAAGGAGGCGGGCTCCATTGCCGTGTCTCGCAAGCGCTTCTTTGATGTACACGACAAGCAGCAGCACGAGGGCGCTAAGAAATTGATGGAATCCCAAGCAGTTTGTAGGGGTGTTGTCAAAAGCATTACGGGCTTTGGAGTGTTTGTGGAAGTGGACGGCGTGGAGGGGCTGGTGCATTACAGCGAAATTACGCACCGTGGTTCAGCCAATCCTGCAAAACATTTTAAGGAAGGGGATGAGGTGCAGGTGAAAGCGATTGCTTATGATGAAGAGAAGAAGCGGCTTTCCCTCTCCATTAAAGCCACGGTGGAAGACCCTTGGGAGGAGATTCAGAGCAAGCTCAAGGTAGGTTATGCGATTAAAGTTGTCGTGAGCAGTATCGAGAGCTATGGAGCCTTTGTGGATATTGGCAATGACATTGAAGGTTTCTTACATATTTCAGAAATCTCTTGGAATAAAGATGTCAAACACCCCCAAGATTACCTGGAGCTAGATCAAGAAATCGATGTCAAGATCATCGAAATTGATAGCAAAAACCGCCGTTTGCGTGTCTCTCTTAAACAGCTTTCTGACAAACCTTTCAATGAATTCGTTTCCAAACACAGAGTAGGAGATTTGGTAGAGGGCAAGGTGGTGAGCCTGACAGATTTTGGAGCTTTCCTCAATTTGGGGGGTGTGGATGGTTTGTTGCACAATAAGGACGCTTTTTGGGAACCCGACCAAAAGTGCAAGGATCATTTCAAACTGGGTGATGTGGTGCAGACCAAAATCGCGCGCATCAATAGGGAAGACGAAAAAATTTCTTTAGAGATGAAGTTCAAGCGACCTTCTCCCGTAGAGGCTTTTGCCCAGCAGCACAAGGTGGGTGATGTCATTCAAGGCAGTGTGGTGAACATTAAAGACTTTGGAGTATTCGTGCGCGTGGATAATATTGACATCTTAATTAAAAACGAAGACCTATCCCCGCTCAAAAAAGAGGAAATCACCATGGGGCAGGAGATTACGAGCGTGCTTGTTTCTCTTGACAAGGTCACCCACAAGGCACGCGCTTCCGTGCGTCGTTTGGAGCATAAAAAAGAGCGTGAACAATTACAAGCGTTCAATGCTGAGGGCGATAAAATGACTTTAGGGGACAAGCTCATCGGCAAATTTTGATTTTAAGCGATGAAGAAGCGGCATTTTAGGCTTGCGGTTTTTTTGGTCGTGACGGGGGCTGTACTTTTAGTCATTGCAGATATGGGTTATAAATTTTACCTCGGACATGTCAAGTCCCCGCCCTCTTCTCCGCGCACCTCTACTGATCTCAACTTAAGCCTTGCTCGATCTCAATCTTTGAACCTTCCCCATTCCAAGGTAATTGACAACATTCCAGAAGTCAAAGATTTCGACTACCCTGTCTTGGAACGTCGCGTCACTTTAGAATTCCGTGATCGCGCACAGGTGCAGAAACTCTTTATCCGCAATTTGGATGCCTACAAATTTTTCTGTCTACACGAAATTCTAAAAGAGAAGCACATCGATTTTGCTACCGATAAAAAAGGGCACACCACGACTTTGATTATCTATCTGCCTAACTCTCCCATGCGTCAAGCTTTTTTGGACGATTTGCGCTATTACCAAATCCCCTATCAACTCAATTAAGGAACACCATGCCCCAAGTTGTCATCTGCGATCCCATCCACCCTGCAGGTAGCACTCTGCTCCGGGCACAGACAGATTTAGAGCTCTTAGATCACTCTAGCACCCCTAAAGAGGCATTGCCTTGTGCACTCAAAAATGCCCACGCGCTTATCACGCGGAGCATGACCCCCATTGATGCACCTATACTCGAGCACGCCTCTGAGCTTAAGGCCATCGTGCGTGCAGGGGTGGGTGTGGACAATGTCAATATCGATCTGTGCTCCCAACAGGGAATCGTGGTGATGAACGTGCCCACAGCCAACACCATCGCAGCCGTGGAGCTCACCATGGCACATTTGCTCAACGCCGTGCGCTATCTTCCCAGTGCCAATGCACAACTTAAATCTGAGAGAATTTGGAGGCGTGAGGATTGGTATGGCACAGAACTTAAGGGCAAGAAGTTGGGTATTATTGGCTTTGGGAATATCGGTTCGCGCGTGGGGGTGCGCGCACTTGCCTTTGGGATGGAGGTGATCGCCTACGATCCCTATATCCATAAATCTAAGGCCACAGACTTGGGTGTGCACTACACCACGGATTTTAACGATATCTTGGCCTGTGATTGTATCACCATCCACACTCCTAAAAACAAAGAAACTATCAACATCATCGACGCGCCCCAGATCGCCCAAATGAAAGAAGGGGTCATTCTCATCAACTGCGCACGCGGCGGGCTTTACAATGAAGAGGCCCTTTTAGGGGCACTGCGTTCTAAAAAAGTGCGTTGGTTGGGCCTAGATGTCTTTAGCAAAGAGCCTGCCACTCATAATCCTCTGCTAGATTTAGACAATGTCTATGCAACACCCCACATCGGGGCCAATACTTTGGAATCCCAAGAACAAATCGCCCTAGAAGCCGCCCAAGCTGTGATCCAAGCTCTAAGAGGCAGTAGTTATCCTAATGCACTCAATCTCTCCATCAAATCCCATATGCCCCCCTATGCCAAGGACTATCTGCAACTCACTCAAAAGCTGGGCTTTTTCTCTGCACAGATCAACAAAGATGCTGTTGACGCGCTGGAACTCATTGTAGCCGGGCCGGTGCGCGAATACGCAGATTCCCTACTCACATTTGCCCTTTTAGGACTACTCAAACCCACCTTAGGTGATAAAATTAACGAAGTAAATGCGCGCTTCATCGCTAAGGAGCGCAAGATTGCCATTAGCACGCGCGCCTTAGATAACGCCACGCCCTACACCAATGCGATCACGCTCCAGCTTACTACTTGTACACAAACCACCCAGGTGAGCGGGACTATCTTTGCAGATAATTTACTCAAAATCACTAATATCAACGGCTTTGAGATGGATATTAAACCCCATGGGCATATGATTTTATTTAAAAACACTGACATGCCCGGAGTAGTGGGGAATGTGGGGCAGACTTTGGGTAAACATGGAATTAATATTGCAGATTTCAGGTTGGGACGCAATGACAAGCAAGAAGCTTTAGCGGTGATTTTGGTAGATGCGCCTGTGAGTGCAGACATTTTACACGCACTCCAACAAATCCCTCATTGCTTGCACGCTTGCTTGGTCTGCATTTAACGCGTGCGCGCCTTTCTTACCCAGTTGGAAAGCTTAGGGGAGCTACAGACCCTAGAAACCCCCTTAGATATTCACTTAGAAATCCCCCATTTAGCCTATTTAGAAGCCAAAAAACCCCAAGGGGGTAAAGCTCTCTTATGCACAAAACCCATGGATGCTAAAAATAATAAGCATTTTGATATACCCGTGCTCATTAATCTTTTTGGTTCCTCTAGGCGCATGGAGCTCGTCTTGGGCAAGCCTATTAGTGCGTGTTGTGTCCAATTAGAGGCTTTGCTCAGTGCGCGAAAACCCAAAAACCTTAAAGAAATTTGGCACGCGCTTAGAACTCTCAAAACCCTCTATCATATTTTCCCCAAAATCTCTAATAAACCCACTGATCACATCAACTATACTAGCGATCAAGTCAACCTCTACGACCTGCCCATTCTCACCACTTGGGAGAGGGATGCCGCTCCTTTCATCACAATGGGGCAGATTTACACCCAAAGTTTAGACGGGGCACACAAAAATTTGGGACTATATCGCTTACAGGTCTATGACAAGAATCATTTAGGCCTGCATTGGCAAATCCACAAGGATGGCAACCACTTTTTTCATGCCTATAAGCGAGTGGGGCGTAAAATGCCCGTGAGTGTTGTTATTGGAGGTGATCCACTCTATACTTGGTGTGGGCAAGCACCTTTGCCCCATGGCATGTTTGAGCTATGGCTCTATGGTTTGCTCAGGGGTAAACGCGCTCATCTGATGCGCTCGCGCACCAATCCTATTTGCGTGCCCCGTGATGGGGACATTATTATTGAGGGCTGGGTAGACCCAGAACAGATGCGCTTAGAGGGTCCCTTTGGGGATCACACGGGTTTTTATACCCCTCAAGAGCCCTACCCGCTCTTAGAAGTGAGTATGCTACGAATCAAACCTGACCCTATTTATCTCGCCTGCGTGGTGGGCAAACCCCCTTTAGAAGACAAATACATGGGCTATTTGACCGAACGGCTCTTTTTACCTCTGATTCAAAAAAGCACTTATGGACTTTTGGACTACCACATGCCCGAAAATGGAGTGTTTCACAATCTGATTTTAGCCCAAATTGCGCCCAGCTACCCCGCACATGCCAGCCAAATCATGCACCACTTTTGGGGTACGGGACAGATGAGTTTTGTCAAGCACGCCATTTTTGTCGGCCCCAATGCCCCCAGTTTGCAAGATTACCCGGCTATTTTTGCCCATATTTTAAACCACTTTGATCCACATAAGCTTGTGGTGAGCGAGGGGGTGTGCGACGCGCTCGATCATGCCAGCCCTAACTTTGCCTTTGGGGGGAAATTAGGCATTGATGCCACCATGCCTAGCTCTAAGACTCCTTGTATCTTGGAAGATAGCGTGCTATTAGCCCGCATGCAAGCGGTGTTGCCCCAAGCCCTGATCCTAAGACAATATGGCATCCACACCGCTAACCCCCTTTGTGTGGTGGGGGTGCAAAAAACGCGCCCCTTATTAAACGCGGTGCATGGACTCAAAGACCTGCAAAGCGCGTTAAGCATTATCATCTTTGTGGACGCGCTTAAAAACGATCTCAACAATCCCTATATGTTACTCTGGCGCATCACCAATAACTTAGATGCCAAACGCGATCTCAAGATAGAGGAGGGACTAGTGTTCTTGGATGCCACAGATAAAAGCGCACTAGAGGGGCATACTCGAGAGTGGCCCCTAGAGACCGATTGCAGCCTAGAAGTCTTGCAAAAATTATCTAATCTAGGACTCATTCCTCCTTTAGATGATCCTATCTACCACCGCTACCATATCTACAACTCCCCCAGCACTAAGGAGTCGCATGAGTTTTGCTAAACGCTTGGATCAGATCATTAAGCGCATTGAAAAAGCCCGCTTAAACTACAATCGCCACCATATTGTGCAACTCATCGCCGTGTCCAAATACGCTACCTCCCAACAGGTGCGCGCGCTGTATACCTGTGGGCAACGCGCCTTTGGGGAAAACAAGGTGCAGGACCTACAGAGCAAATCCAGCGCTCTGGAGAGCTTGCCCCTAGAGTGGCACATGCTAGGCTCTCTGCAACACAATAAAATTAACAAGCTCCTAGCCCTCAAACCCTTTTTATTCCACGCCCTAGACTCTTTACAACTCGCCCAAGCCATAGAAGCGCGCAGCACAGACACCCTAAATGCCCTCTTACAGGTCAATATCTCTAAAGAACACACTAAAAGCGGGGTGATCCCAGAGCAAGCCCTAGAAATCTACACCCGTATTAATCAAACCTGCCCGCATATCCACCTCAAGGGCATGATGGTAATTGGTCCCACCCCCCCAGCTACCCCCAGCTTCAGCCACGCCCAAGCCCTAGAGCGCGCTTTTGCGCAGGCCAAAGATATTTTCGATACTTTACCTAACGCCTCTATTCTCTCCATGGGCATGAGCGCAGATTTTGAGTGCGCGATTGCTTATGGAGCCAACATGGTGCGTATTGGGCAAGCTCTCTTTGCGAATTAAAATTCGTGGGCTATAATTTTTCATCTCAACATTAAGGACATACATGGCACACATGGGCACTTTACAAACCGCTAGACCTGAATTTGACACTTTGCTTTCCACCATCGCGCGTTATGTGGTGGATTATGAAATTACCTCCGATCTCGCCTACCAGAGCGCTAGGCTATGCCTGATCGACTCCATTGCCTGCGCTCTGCTCTCCTTAAAACACCCTGAATGCACTAAATTGCTAGGCCCCAGTGTTCCGGGCGCACAATTGCGTCCTCTAGGCACGAAAGTTCCAGGAACTGCCTACCAGCTCGAACCCATCCGCGCGGCCTTTAACATTGGATGCATGGTGCGCTGGTTGGATTTCAACGATACATGGTTAGCGGCTGAATGGGGACACCCCTCAGACAATCTAGGAGCAATTTGGGGCTTGGGGGATTACCTGAGTAGAGAGAGGCGCACTAGGGGGCAAAAACCCTTGCAGGTTAAACAGATTTTAAGCGCAATGATCAAAGCCCATGAAATTCAGGGAGTCCTAGCTTTGGAAAATTGCTTTAACATGGAGGGATTAGATCATGTCTTGTTAGTGCGTATTGCTAGCACGGCGGTGAGTGCTGGGCTATTAGGAGGGAGCTTTGAGGAGGTGCGCAATGGAGTTTCTAATGCCTTCGTGGATGGGGGAAGTTTACGCTGTTATCGCCACGCCCCCAACACGGGCTCTAGGAAGTCGTGGGCAGCGGGGGATGCGAGTAGTCGGGGCGTGGATTTAGCCCTCAAAGCCCTCAGTGGGGAGATGGGTTATCCATCAGCTCTAAGCGCGCATTACTGGGGTTATCAAGATGTCTTCATGAAAAACCAACAGGAGAGGGGCGAAGCGTTACACATTCCCCAAGAGTTTTCTAGTTATGTAATGGAAAATGTACTCTTTAAAATTTCTTTTCCTGCGGAATTCCACGCCCAAACTGCTGTAGAATGCGCGTTCAAATTACATGCTGAGGTCAAAGACAGACTAGACGACATTGTAAAAATTGAGATCACTACTCAAGAATCCGGACACCGCATTATCAATAAGGAAGGGGAACTGCATAATTACGCCGATCGCGATCACTGCATCCAATACATGGTTGCCTACGCGCTCATTTACGGAGAGTTGGACGAGCATTCCTACAGCGATGTAAGTGCGTCTGATCCGCGCATTGATACGCTCAGAGCACTCAGTGAGGTCAAAGTGGACGATCGCTATACACGCGAGTACCTAGACCCCACCAAACGCTCCATTGCTAACGCGTTGCAGGTATTCTTTAAGGATGGGAGTAAAACCCAAAAGTTAGAGATTCACTATCCCATTGGGCATAAATTCCGACGCGAGGAGGGGTTGCCTTTGCTCTATCAAAAATTCAAACAGGCTTTGAGAGGGGTGTATGCCCCCAAACGCGCTAGCCAGATTGAAGAAATTGTGTTCCACGAGGAGGCGTTATTGCACATGGATTTTGATAGCTTTAGCGATCTCTTTGCCCTCTAGGAGGCATGCATGAGTGCAGGAAAACGCTTTAGAGAAGCTTTAGCCACACACACACCCCTACAAATTGTAGGCACGATCAACGCGTATCAAGCCCTGCAAGCCACCCAAGTGGGGCACAAGGCTTTGTATCTTTCAGGGGCAGGGGTAGCTAACGCGTCTTATGGCTTGCCAGACTTGGGGATCACGGGTTTAGAAGAGGTGTGTATTGATGTGCGGCGCATCTGTGCGATCTGTGATACTCCCTTGATTGTAGATGCAGATACAGGTTTTGGACATGCTTTTAACATCGCTAGAACGATCACCCAGCTCATTAAAAGTGGAGCAGCAGGAGCGCATATTGAAGATCAGGTGAGTGCGAAACGCTGTGGACACCGCCCCAATAAGGCATGTGTAGATACCCAAGAAATGTGCGATCGCTTGCAGGCAGCCCACCATGCGCGTCAATTAGACCCATATTTTTACTTGATTGCGCGCACGGACGCACGCGCTAAGGAGGGTTTAGAGTCTGCCATTGCGCGCGCACAAAGTTATGTGCAAGCGGGCGCAGATGCGATCTTTGCAGAGGCTTTAGAGAGTTTGGAGGAATATAGCGCCTTTGTTAAAGCTCTACATGTGCCTATTTTGGCCAATCTTACCGAATTTGGACGCACCCCTTTATTTAGTCTTGAGAAGCTTAAGAGCGCGGGCGTGCAAATGGCCCTCTATCCTTTGAGTGCCTTTAGGGCGATGAACAAAGCTGCCTTAGAAGTCTATCAAGACCTTAAAGACAAGGGCACACAGCGCGATTTGATCGCGCGCATGCAAACTCGCGAGGAGCTTTATAATATGCTCCATTACTACGATTATGAAGCCCAGATGGACGCGCTCTTAACACGCAAAGACTAGGGCTTATGCACGAGATTGTAGCTGGCGACTATTTGATGGTTGTAGGTAATGTTAATGTCTCCGAGTTTGTTGGATTCAAGGAGGAAAGTTTTTCCCCCCTCTTGGATGCCGTAAAAACGCAGGCGTAGCGCCATTTTAGGAGAAAAAGTGTGTATGCGTTGCACCCCACGCGCTTGCAATTCTAAGGCTAATTCTTTAGCAATGTAGTGTGTGCGCACGAAAGGGTTATACCCCCCCCATAAATACAGACTTTCTAAAAGTAGAGTGCCAAAGACCAAACTATAGCGGATGCGGTAATGGGTGCGAAAGAGGGGTAGGTGCACACGGATGCTCGAGAGAGCATGGTTGAGTAATACTGGAATGCCCAGCACCCCATAAGCCAAGAATTGTGGGCTAATTTCTTGGCGTAAGGAGAGCAGCAAGGGCAAACAAAAACCCACTGCGCCTACCATGCCTACCAGGCTATCTTGTTGGCGCGCTTTAATCACCTGTGCATAAAGCGCATAAGGGTAGTAGAGGCATAAACAAGGGGAATAGAGCACAAACATCACAAAGAGTGTTTCTAAAAAAAAGCCCTGAGGCATGCCAAAAACAGGTTTGAAGTAAAAGACATTGAATGCCAAAGCTAGTCCCAGTAACCCTGTTTTAAGACGATAGTGGTGTTTGAGCGCGTAGAGAAAAAGGGCGGTGAGTAGGACCATACAGCTTGGATCAAAGAGGGCGAGCAGGGGAATGAGAGCGTAGAAAATGCGTGTGTGGAATAAGAGCATGCTAGAGAGGGCTAGAGTGAAGAGCAAGCTCACTTTGCCCAAGAGAATTGCACCTAGCTGCACGCCCGGAAGGAGTGCAAAGGTGAGCACACTTAAAAGAGGATCATAGGGTTTTTTGGGTTGGAGTTTAAGACTTAATTGATAGAGTAAGACGAGGTTAAGCGCGTGCAAGAGCAGGCTGGGTAGACGCAAAGCTAAGTCATGAGGAAGGGATTTACCTAGAACCCCTACAAAATTACGCAATGCCCCCAATAAAAGGGCATCCAACCAAAAACTGGGCACGCTGAAATAGAGCAGGGCTTCTTTATAGCTAATGGAAATTTCCAAGCTTTTGATCGCCCCTAGCACTAAACTCACTAACACAAGCAGACCCAAGAGGCGGCTATAAAGAGGGCTGGACGCGCTGGAGGGGAGAATTGTCTAGCCTTGTGTTTTGCGATGCTCGATGAGGGCACAATGATTTTGTACCACCACCACACCATGTGCTTGTAATAATTCTTGGGCTTGGGCGTTTGTAATGCCCAATTGCATCCAAAAGAATTTGGGGAGGGGCGTGAGATTTAAAAACTCTTGGGCTAGGGGCAAAATTGCCTCAGATTTTCTAAAGATAATCACTCCATCCAATGGCTGGGCGTGTTGTGCCTCTTGTAATGTAGCAAAGACAGCCTGACCTAAAATGGGCGTATCTGTCTTAGGATAAATAGGCACAATGTGGTATCCCTGTGCCTGCAAATAAGCCCCAACCCTGTAGCTGTCTTTGTGCGCATCGGGGCTTAAGCCCACAATTCCTAAATAATGGCTTTTTAGAAGTAAGTCTAAAGCTTGTGCGTTCATGTTTTTACCTTTGTTTTAGTTTTACTCTCTAATACGATGAGAATCCCAGAGAGCACGATGAGTCCCATGCCCAAAATTTGCAGGGTGTGCAAGGGCGGGTCGCCCAAGAGCATACCAAAGAGCACTGCCCAGAGTAAACGGGTGTAATCCACGGGTGAGATGAGCCCGGCTGGGGCAATCATGTAAGCCTTAGTTATAAAACACTGCCCTAAAGCCCCGCTCAAACCCGTGCCAATTAGAAGCCACAAATCCCAGTGCCACCACACCCCCTCAAAGCGCAGGGGGTGGTAGCCTGAGGCAAAGGGGGGAATGTTAAAGAACATGAGAGCTAGGCTCATCAGTGTTAGAGATATCGAAAAGACCACGATCACAAATCCTCCATCGTAGTACTCTTTGAGTTTATTCAAACTCACATAGGCACAGGACATCATCAAGCCGCTCAACACCCCTGAGACCACCAACCCCCAAGAGAGACCGCTAGTGTGCGGGTCAGCCACCAAACCCACCCCAAAAATCCCCAAGAGTGCTGAGAGCACTAATTGCCAAGTAATGCGCTCTTTAAGCACCCACCACGCGATGAAGATAGCATAGATAGGCCCACTTTGGCTAAAGGCAATCGCGCTACCCAAGTCCATGTTGGCGATATTGTAAAAGATCAAAATCATGCCCACTTGCCCGATGAAAACCCTAGAGATCAACAAAGGGAGTCCGCCGGGTTTGTGCGCTCTAAAAGAAAAGGGTTTGATATAGTAAAGCCCCCACAAAAAGAAGAGCATGAAAAAGGAGCGATAAAAGACATTCTCTAGGGGCGAGTAATAAGAACCCAGCATTTTAATGAGCGCATTGAGTACTCCAAAGCTCAACGCACTTAAGGCCATGTAGAACACCCCCAAGCGCACATTTAAATTCGAATCTCTCACAATGCGTAAAAATCTCCACGAGAAATAACCTCCATGTTAGCATAGATTAATGAATACAGCCTATGTAGGAGCGGCTGGCTTTTAGTGCACTCCCTACAGCCTTTAGTTTCTGAATGTGAGGATATTTGGCATTTTGTTTATTTTCTATAATATAATGCCCTTATAGAGTTGGGGCATCAACTCTTGGAAGAGAGCTCATAAGGTCCCGCTGACATGTAAGCTCTAGGATGGTGTGGTCCTACAGGCTTTAGACCCGGCGGGATGTATTAGAAATCAACATATAAGGTTTTTGTATGCCCCATTGAAGCCCCTATCTAGTTTTGATCAAGCTGGAATGAGACATCCGGTATCTAAGGAAGGATAAACCATGCGTCTGTCAAATCTCAAGATTGGGACAAAGCTCGTTGCCCTAGTCATTGGGGTTCTTCTCCTCATTTTCATCGTGCTCTCTTGGATCACGGCTTACAAATCTTCCAAGACTCTACAGGCAGAGGCTTACAAAACGCTTTACAATGTCGCCAAAAGACATGCTAACCGCATCATCCCTTCCTTCAACCAAAGCTTTGCCCTGTTAGAAACCTTGCGCGAAACCATTCAAACCTCTATCGCCAATGATTCTCTATATCAAGATGTGTTGACTACCTTTGTCCGCACGGCTTTTGATGAAGCTAACTGGTCAGACTACTGCTTCCTCTATCTTCCACGCTCTGTTTTTAAAGATGCACAAGAACATGGAAAACTTGCCCCCCGACTTAATCATGCCAACCATCCTGTTCCCCAAGGATTCTACTTGGCTCTCAAAGACACCGATCCAGACCGTATAGGCGGGATTATTCCTTTGTCCATCCAAGCAACCATGAATGTCTTTAACAACACCCATGTCAAACAGGCTTTGCACGACAATAAAGAGACGCTCAGCGACCCCATGCACATCGAGATTGCAGGTGTAGACGCAGTGGCTGCTCTGATCACCGTACCCATTAGAGATGAGCAAGAACAAGCCATAGGGTTCATCAGCTTGGTCGTCAATTTGGCTAAGATGCGCCACGATATTATTTTAGATAAGACGAGTTCGGTTTATCAGGGTGACATCATTGCTGTGATCTCCTCTGCAGGTAAGGTTGCCGCCTTCCCTGACGCTAAAATGATTGGGAAGCCATTGATTGAGGTTAATCCGGGACCCTTGACAGAGGCTGCTCTGTCAGCCATGCGAGAGCATAAAGATGGAGTGTTTCCCTATATCAACATTAGACACGAGGAGGCCTTTATCGGACTCGTGAATTTCAAAGTTTGGCGCGATCTCGATCAGTTTTGGTCAGCTTTTATCGTCACACCCAAGCATTCTATCTTCAAACCCAGGGATGAACTCACGCGGCTTATCATCATCACCGCATGTCTTTCGCTCATTATCGCTGGGGTGTGCGTGGCACTCTTGGCCAATAGGCTTATCTCCGCGCGTTTATCCATGGTATTGGAGGGCCTGATCTCCTTCTTCAAGTTTTTAAACCATGAAAACACCTCTCCAAAACTTTTGAAGCCTCGGAGTGAGGACGAATTAGGGCAGATGGTCAATGCTATCAATACCAATATTCAAAAAATTCAAGTTTCTTTGGATGAAGACAAGCAGGCGGTGTCCCAATCTGTCAGCACAGCCAAAGCCGTAGAGGCAGGCGATTTAAGTGCTAGAATCACGCAAATCCCTGCTAATCCCCAGCTTAAAGAACTCAGAGATGTGTTGAATACTATGCTCAATACTTTGCAAGACAAAGTGGGGAGCAATATGAACGCAATCAACACGGTTTTTGAGGCATACAAGAATTTTGACTTTACGGCTAAAATTCCTGATGCTAAAGGTGCTGTAGAAATCACCACTAACATGTTGGGTCAGGACATGCGCAAGATGCTCAACGCATCTTCCCAGTTCGCTAAGGAATTGTCTATACAGAGTGAGGCTTTAAAAGAAGCGATGCAAACTCTTTCTAAGAGCAGCACCTCACAATACACCTCCCTAGAAGAAACTGCCAAACAAATTGAGGAGATCACCACATCTATACAAAACACGAGTGCAAGAACTACAGAGATCACCAAGCAGGCTGAAGAGATTAAGAGCATTATTGGGATTATCAAGGATATTGCTGACCAAACTAATTTGCTCGCCCTAAATGCTGCCATAGAGGCTGCGCGCGCGGGCGAACATGGGAGGGGATTTGCAGTAGTGGCCGATGAAGTTAGAAAGCTGGCGGAGAGAACTGGCAAATCTCTAGGGGAGATAGAAGCTAATGCCAACCTGCTGGTCCAAAGCATCAATGAAATTGTTTTTAATATCCAAGAACAAGCAACAGGCATCGGACGAGTCAACCAAACCGTCGAGCAACTAGAGGTTGTGGCGCAAGAAAATGCCCAAATCGCTCATAGCACTAATGAGATCACTCAAAAGGTCAATAGCATTGCTAAAGAAATTTTGGACGATGTAAACAAGAAAAAGTTTTAGCAATCTTGTTCAGTTGTGTGCAGCTCAAAACCACTTGTAAATGGAGACTGCGATCGCGCAAGCATAAACACCCAAGAGCGCACGTCTGTGCCACAGAGCACTCACTGAGGGCATGAGCTTTACACCTACCATCACTCCTCCCACGCTCCCAAGTCCTACCATCAAACCCCATTGCAAATCGTGCAAATTGAAGAGTGCGTGGCGCGCTAAAGAGATCACCCCACTTATGGAAGAGAAAATGACAAAAAACAGTCCCAATGGCACGCTCTGCTTGGCAGGGATTTTGAGATAATAAGCCAGCAAAGGCACCATTAGCACCCCTCCCCCAATGCCTAAACTAATGGCAAACACTCCAGTGAGCGCGCCAATACCCAGCAAGAGGGTTTTTTGTTTAAGTCCTAGAGTGTGGAGGCCCTCTAAAGACGCAGGGGGATTTTTGGATTTAAAAGCAAAGCGTATAAAGGAATATAATGTTACTAAAATGAATATTCCCAAGAGCATTTTATGCGAAAAACTGCGTAAAATAAGTCCGCTAAAACTCGCTCCAACCATCCCTCCAAGTCCGACATAAATTCCTGTGCGTACATCTAAAAGCCCCTTTTTGAAATTGGCCAAACTCCCCACGATAGATGAGCAAGCCATCTGTAAAATTGAAATTCCCACTGCACTCTCATAAGAATGTCCAAGCAGTAACATAATGGGCACAATCACCATGCCTCCCCCAATACCAAAAAATCCCGACAGCACTCCAGTGATCCCTCCCAACAGCAAGAACAACCCCAAGTAAAATACTTCCATACATACCTCTAAATTTTTATGGCTCAATCAGGCAATCCAAGACCAATGCCCTTGAATTACAATCAAGCGAGTTTGTGTTATGCTAATGCCATGCAAATTATGTTCGACCGGCGCATGCTCACGCATTTTGATTTCCTCTTGTTTTTCTTCTTGCTCCCCCTCATGGGCTTATCTGCTTTTCTCATCCACGAAGCCAATGGTGCCTTGAGTTTCAAGCAAGGGATTTATTTTGGCTTGGCTTTTGGAGTTTTTTGGATAGCTTTTTTCATCCCCTTCCGCCGCTTGGATCGCAGTTTTCATGTGTTTTATTGGATTTGTATTGTTCTATTATTGCTGGTGAATATCATGGGCACGAGCAAGCTGGGCGCGCAACGTTGGTTGACCATTCCAGACACCTCCATCTCTTTCCAACCTAGCGAACCCGTCAAGATCGCCATTTTATTGTTGTTAGCTCATCTGATCCGCGCCAATCCCGTGCCCAGTGAAGGGTATGGCTGGAAAACTTTTGGCAAGTTGAGTTTTTACATTGTACTCCCCTGTGTCTTGATCCTAAAACAGCCTGATTTGGGCACGGCGTTGGTCATTTTGATCATGGGTTTTGGAGTGCTTTTCTTGGTGGGCGTGCACCCCAAGATTTGGATCACTCTAGGGTTAGTTTTTGCCATCGCCTCTCCACTCATCTATAGCTCCTTACATGATTATCAGAAAAAGCGTATTCACGATTTTATCGCTGAAAAACCCAATTACCATGTCCGCCAGTCCATCATCGCCATTGGTTCTGGAGGATTCCTAGGCAAATCCCAAGAAGAATCCACGCAGGCTAAACTCAAATTTCTACCCATCGCTACCAGTGATTTTATTTTTGCCTATTTTGTAGAACGCTTTGGATTTTTGGGCGCGTTTTTATTATTGAGCTTTTACATGGGCTTTGTGTTGCATTTTCTAGCCTATTTCAGAAGCGATCCAAGAGATTATTTCCTGCAGGCTATCACGGCTGGCATTGCGATTCTGATTTTTGTCTACACCAGTGTGAATGTAGCGATGACATTGGGTTTAGCCCCCGTGGTAGGCCTGCCCCTACCCTTATTTAGCTATGGGGGCAGCAGTTTTATCACTTTCATCGCGCTCTTTGGCATCTTTGAAAATCTACTTGCTTTTAAATTCGGTTTTGGTTATAATCGCCCCGCTCGGAAGAAGGGATTCTTAGCTCAGCTGGTTAGAGCACTCGGCTCATAACCGATTGGTCGTAGGTTCAAGTCCTACAGAATCCACCAGCTTTAAGGATTCCACATGCACATTGCCGCCAGTCTTTTAAGTGCTGATTTTCTCAACCTCCAAACCAGTTTAGAAAGAGTTAGGGGAGTGGATTTTTTCCACATCGATGTGATGGATGGACATTTTGTGCCCAATCTCACCTTTGGACCCTGTGTGCTCAAAGACCTACACAAGGTGTTTAACACACCCTTAGATATCCACTTAATGGTAGAAAATCCTCTCTTCTTTGTGGATCTCTACAAGGACTTGCAACCCACTTTTATCACTTTGCACATAGAAAATACGCCTCATCTACACAGAAGTGTGCACTATATCAAAAGTCTAGGTATCAAAGCAGGTGTAAGTTTAAACCCGGCCACACCTCTATGTGGGCTGGATTATATTGTGCAAGATTTAGACTTGGTGTTGCTCATGAGCGTCAATCCGGGTTTTGGAGGGCAGAGTTTTTTGCCCTTTATCCTAGATAAGCTCAAAGCGTTCAAAACGCGTTTTCCTCACTATCAAGGTGTCTTGGAAGTGGATGGAGGGATTAATGCCAATAATGCCCCCTTGTTGCGTGTCTGTGGGGCTAATATGCTTGTGGTAGGCAACTACCTTTTCACGCACAGCGATCCCACCCAAGCGCTTTGCAAATTGCGCTCTTGAATATGCGGTTTACCTACACGCAAGTTCCTAGTTTGGTGGCGGGTTCTTGCGCCATGAGGGCTAGGATCGTTTTCTGTGCTTGATTGGCTTGTATGGATGCAAAATCAGAATGTGGTGGGGTTTTGGCTGCTTTTCGTGCGCCTTGCAGGGGTGATGGCGTTTTTCCCTTTTTTTGACAATAATTTGGTCCCCATGTCGGTGCGGGGAGTTCTAGGGTTTTTCCTAGCCTTAGTCTTTTACCCCACTATCTCGCACACTCCTCTCAATCTCAATACACAAGAATTTCTCATTGCCCTGCTTTCAGAACTCTTGCTAGGGCTATGCGCCTCATTCTTTCTGCATTTGGTTTTCAGCACTCTAGCCTTTGCCACGGACACCATTAGTTTTTCGATGGGTTTGACAATGGCGAGCGCTTACGATCCCATTTCGGGTGCGCAAAAAGCCATCGTGGGGCAAGTGGTTTTGCTCTTGGCAATTTTGGTTATGCTCCAAACTTCCATGCATCATTTCATCATTCTTTGGGTGCAACACAGTTTGCAAAAAGTGCCTTTGGGGAGTTTTGTGCTCTCAGCTGATGTCGCTAAAGCGAGTGTCAAGGCATTCGCCTACCTGTTCAGCATAGGATTTAGCATGGCTTTTCCTATTCTCGCCCTAATCATGTTGAGCGATGTGGTGTTTGGCATGATTATGAAAACACACCCTCAGTTTAACCTGCTGGCCATCGGTTTTCCTCTTAAAATTGCGATCGCGCTCATTGGGCTTATTATGGTTTTAGGTTCCATAATACACCGCTTTAAGGATCACCTCCTAGATGCCTTTCAACTGCTCGCCAAATTATTCTAGGCTCCAACCCCTGCCAATATAAGCCATTTGTAATTTTAGCTATGTTAGAGTGGGTTCTTTGATCGCTTCCCTAAATTTTAAAAATATCAGCGTAGGTTTGGCTTGACCCCATCCGCCCCTAAGGATTTTAATGGCTCACGAGCAACATAAACAAAGAACCCATACCCCTGTGAGTGGGTATCGCATCGAGGAATTGCGCGCAAAACCCACTGAGAAACTCTTAGCAATTGCCAACGAACTCAAAGTCGAAAACCCTCAAGAATACAAACGCCAAGATTTGATGTTTGAAATCCTCAAAAATCAGGTTAGCCAGGGGGGCTATATTCTCTTCACGGGTATTTTAGAGATGTCCAATGAGGGGTATGGTTTTTTAAGAGGGATGGATGGGAGTTTTTCAGACAATCAGAATGACACTTATGTGAGCCACTCCCAAATTAAACGCTTTGCCCTGCGCAATGGAGATATTGTAACCGGTCAAGTGCGCGCCCCCAAAGATCAAGAAAAATACTACGCTTTGCTCAAAATTGAGGCGGTGAATTATCTCCCTTTAGATGAAATCCGCAATCGCCCTCTCTTTGATAACTTAACTCCACTCTTCCCAACCGAGCAGATCAAGCTGGAATACGAACCCACTAAAGTAACCGGGCGTATGCTCGATCTCTTTAGCCCCATTGGCAAGGGACAGCGCGCCCTCATTGTCGCCCCGCCCCGCACGGGTAAAACCGAGTTGATGAAAGAGTTGGCCCATGGGATCACCGCCAACCACCCAGAAATGGAGCTCATTATTTTATTAGTAGATGAGCGTCCCGAAGAGGTTACGGACATGCAACGCAGCGTGCGTGCCCAAGTCTTTAGCTCGACTTTTGATCTGCCCTCCCATAACCATGTGCGCATTGCCGAATTGGTGCTAGAGCGGGCTAAAAGGCGCGTAGAAATGGGTAAAGATGTGGTGATTTTACTAGATTCGATCACCCGCTTAGCCCGTGCTTACAACGCGATTACCCCCTCTAGTGGTAAGGTGTTGAGTGGGGGCGTGGACGCGCACGCCTTGCACCGCCCTAAGCGCTTTTTTGGCGCGGCGCGCAATATCGAGGAGGGGGGGAGTTTGAGCATTATCGCTACTGCTCTCATTGAAACCGGATCGCGCATGGATGAGGTGATCTTTGAGGAATTTAAAGGCACGGGCAATAGCGAGATTGTATTAGCTAGAAGTATTTCCGATCGGCGCATTTACCCCGCCTTTGATGTGCTCAAATCGGGCACGCGTAAAGACAATATCTTGCTGGGCAAGGATAAGCTCACCAAAGTTTGGGTTCTACGCAATGTGATGCAGCAAATGGACGATGTGGAAGCTCTGAACTTTATCTACTCTAAAATGCAAACTACGAAGGACAATGCCGAATTTTTGGACTTGATGAATCAAGGTTCTTAGTGCGCGTAGGGGTTTTTGATAGCGGGGTGGGGGGTTTGAGCGTGCTTAAAAGCGTCTTAGAGGCACGCTTGTTTGCAGATATTATCTACTATGGTGACACTGCGCGCGTGCCCTATGGACCTAAAGACAAGGCTACGATCGAGCACTTTGCCCTAGAGGCTTTAGAATTTTTTAAACCTTATAAAATTGAAATGCTGTTAGTGGCGTGTAACACGGTAAGTTCCCTAGCCCTAGAGGTGATGCGCGCGCATTCTTCTATCCCCATTGTGGGCGTGATTGAATCGGGCATTCTAGCCATCACGCAACAATTCAAAGACAAGCACACGCCTATTTTGGTGCTAGGCACACGCGCCACTATTGCTTCAGGCCAATATGCCCAGCAACTCCACGCGCACGGTTATATTAATGTGCACAGTTTAGCTACAGGGCTTTTCGTGCCTTTAATTGAAGAGGGAGTGCTAGAGGGGGATTTATTGCAAGCGTGCATGCAACATTATTTTCAAGCCATCGAACATGCGCCTGCAGCGATTATCTTGGGCTGCACGCATTTTCCCTTTATCGCCCCTAGTTTGCAGAGGTATTTTCAAGAGCGTTTTAAATGCTCCTGTATCTTAGTGCATTCTGGAGATGCGATCGTGCACCACCTACAAGAGAGCCACCGCCTCACACCCCTCACTGCTCCCCCCCAAGTGCGTTTTTTTGCCAGCGGAGATGTAAATGCGCTTTGCATCCAAGCTGAGGCGTGGCTGGGTTCAGCTCTTTACCCTTCTTGCCAGAATGCTTAGAGTCTTTTCTCCTATTAAGACTAGGTTAACCCAATCGCGCTAGACCCCTCTGCAAATACAACCAAACCAGGAGGTTCCTCATGAAGCCTTTTGTTGCTACCGCTCTTTGCGGATTCCTCAGCTTTAGCGCTCCTCTGTGGGCAGCTACTTCTATATCAACCATTTCTGAAGAAAGCACGCGGTTTGATAATTTTTTTCTTAACAAATTTGCCCAAGCACTCTTTGGCCACGACGCAACCCAAAAGCAGGCTCGTTACGAATTCTTACAAAGCGTGCTCGACCCCAAATTAGAGTCTGCGGTCCTCGAACAATTCAAGCGTAACGCTCAGGTGTTTGCACCCCATGCGATCGCCAAGGCATATCTCTTCACCCAGCCTAGGATCGTCGCTTTAGCCAATGGAGTGAAACAGGCGCATTTTGAGGTGGCTGTCAAGGCATATAGCAAGGAAAACATGGAACCCTTGGTGCACGCTCGAGAATGGGTGCAGGTTACCTTTAGTTATCCTGAAACTGCGCACGGCCATACAGCCCTAGGCGATAATCTTTCAAATTTCAAGGTACTTAGTTTTACCCATCGCCCTGCAAGTAAAATTCATCCGGTGTGTGGCATTTGAGTTAAGCCAGATTGGCTTTGACGGAGGTGTGGGGGGTGAACTGATCCAAGCCCTAGAGAAGGCAAAGTTTAAAGTTAAGGCCTATGGATACGGCTTTGGAGGTCGTTTGCCTTTAGAGCAAACCAACGAATTTTTTAACCAATGCGAATTAGTGTTAGGCTGTGGAAATGTAGAATCGTTAAACTTTATCAATATGAAACTGCGCGACTTTGATGCACCCATGAGTGGGGCAGCTTACATCACTACTTACAACAAAGATTTGGAGGCTCTCTTTGAGAGAGATAGCATGATCTTCTATCGTAGTATTCCTCAACTCGTTCAACAAGTGCGCTACTACTTGGACCACAAAGAAGAATTGCAAAAAATCAGGGATAAAGCTTTTAAAGAGGCTTCCAGCAAACACACCTACGAAAAACGCTTCAGGGATGTATTTGATAGGATTATTCATGGAGTAAACTAAGCTATATCTACAAAGCCTCCAACATTAAACACTGGGAACACTTGTGTCTGATGCTAAAGCGATCGTGACGATTGGCTGATTATATCAAAACTCTTTTGAGATGAAACGATGATTCAACGCTACCTTTTCTTTATTTTTCTAGACAGCTTTCTAGTCAGTAGGTTCAGTAATTCTCTAATCGTCATGGAGTACGCACCGTCGTTATGGTAAATCTCGGTTGAATAGATCGCATTTTGTAAAAATGCTAAAATTTTAGCAAAGCTCAGGTCTTGATGGAATTTGGGTTGGCCCTCTATAGTGTTAAGTGGATGGGCATGAAGCATCTCCAAGTAGGCGTTATCGTGGGTATCTAGGTAACGGACGTAATCTAGGACTTCTTTAAAATCCTTAAAATCGTGCACATTGACAAAACTCTTGGGATTGAAATCTCTAGCCACAACGGGATTACCCCAATAAATGGGAATAGTGTGGGCAAAATAAGCATCAACGATTTTTTCGGTAGTATAGCCATGGTCTTTGGAATTTTCAAAGCAGAGATTAAATTTATGCTGGCTTAAAAACTCCCACTTGTTCTTAATAGGTTTGCCAATCGTGTTAAATACCCCCCCCCGCAACTGGGCGATATGCACAAAGCTCTTGATAACAGGCATTGCGCATAGGAGCGTTAGGATTAGAGGCTACAAAGCTTGCAAACCCTCTTTGAAGGGGATCACTCTGATTTTTAGCTAGAAGATACAATGGGGATAGTTATCTTTAAAAGAGGCGTTAAGGGTGATGGTACAGTGGGGGGCCTTCTCCGTATATTGGTAGTTAGAGTTTAGCTCGAGATAGTTTTTATAAAAGGCCTGCCTGGTCCGCTCATCCACTTTAAATGGGGAATCTGGACTCATGATAGCAAGTTTTAAGAAAGTCCAAAGATGTGTATATTGACATACTCCCCATAGCTAAAGCTAGGGGATTCTGGTATCATCAAGGCTAGCCCGCTAGGCGGGTCTTAGCGCCTCTACTCCAAGAGTGGATGCCCCCACTCTGTGTATATTGATGCTTGCGTTTAAATCTCTACCCACTTCAAAACCACAGCCCAAGCATTTAAACACCCTATCCTTTAGGCTTAAATCCTCTTTGAGTGTCCCACAGCTAGAGCAGGTTTTAGAGCTGGGATAGAATCTATCAATCTTGACCACTTGGGTTTTTCTCTCCAAGATAGCCACGAATTCACCAAAAGCCAAGTCATTAATCTTACGTCCCCAAAGTTTAACCATACCCTTCAGGTTCAAATCCTCAATGAAAATAGTGGTGTATTGCTTAGATAGGCTATTGGCAAGCTTATAGAAAAAGTCTGTTCTTAGATTTTTGATTTTTCTATGCAACCTAGCAAGTTTTAGCCTAGCTTTCAAGCGTCTATGGCTACCTCTTTTCTTTTTGGATAGAGAACGACTACAAGCACGAATCAAAGGCAAATATTTAGAGAAAAATAAAGGCGATGGTATCTGTGTGCCATTAGAGCAGGTGAGAAAAGTCTTCAACCCAAAGTCAAGCCCCACGCTGTTACCGCATGCAGGCTCGCTCGCAAACGGCTTCAAGCATTCTGCTTTCGCCGGCTCGTCCTCTTTTTCACATACAAGGCACAAGAAATGATCACCCAGATTATTTCTTTTAATGGCTAAGGTCTTGGGTTTGCCTACAAGGTCATAGGCCTTGACAAACTTAAAAGCATAGCCATTAAAAGAAATAACATTGTCTTGGATTTTACAACCTACCTTCCCCTTAGATGTGAAAGCTTGATACAGAGCCACCTTTTTAAAACACGGGGGTCTGTTTTGCTTTTTGAAAAACTTTTTGTAAGATTTATCTATTCGTTCTACCAACTCCTGCAAGGTTTGAGACCCTAGAGTTTTTAAAAAGCTAAAGCGTGTTGTTCGTTTTAATTTAGTGATATGTTTTTGCAGAGTATAGAGCTTTAAGTGTTTCTTGTAGAGCCTATAATACCTCTTATGCAAAGCAATACAATGGTTATAACAAATGCCATAAAGGCGCAGAAGTTTGCTTATATGCTTATTTCTGCTTGTGCTGTAGAGTTTCTGCTTGTAGGCGATTAACATAGTCTTTCCACTTGTTTTTCTGCTTGGGTCTTTCAGAGTTTTGCTGGTTGGCGATGTATTGCTTGATTACCTCCAAAGGTGCACCCCCTACAGAAGAAATAAAACAAGAGTTGGTCCATAGTGTAGGCAATCTAGTTCTCAAGTGTGCAAACTCTTGTCTTAAAAGCCGACTACTTCTACCCTTAGCTGTTCTAATAAACTTCATCACTCCAAAGCTTGGATCAACTTCTGCCAAAATGTGGATATGATCCTTATCTGTTTCCATTTCTAAAATCTCCACTTCTAGCTCTTGTGCCACTTCCAAAATGATTTGCTTTAACCTTATCTCTACCTGATCTACAAGGACTTTTCTCCTATATTTGGGACACCACACAATATGGTATTTGCAAGAATAGACAATATTATTATTACTTTTGTATTGGATAGTTTGCATGTTTTGTATTATACAAACATAAGATTAACTAATACTTTAAAGTGGATATTTTTTTATTATGCTCTAAAGAGCATACGCCTTATATCCCCATAGCTAAAGCTAGGGGCTTTACGGCGCGATTGGTAACGGACGTAAAGATTGGCTACACTCAGACCAGGTTGTGTTTTAGCATGTCAGGACAAGACGCACTAGCAAAAATGTGAAAAATGTGAAGGACTGAAATAGATCAACTGGACTGTTTGTACCTTTTCTGCAACAATCATATCGTAATTCGGGTACGAAAATTAGATAGCTTACGCATAACGAGGGGGTTGAAGCTGAATCAAATAACCTCTTTTTCTTAAATCTATTCTATCAGAACGCGTGTAAAACTCAATCCTTATAGGGCACTAAATGTAAGTGTATATAAGAAAATAAAAGCCATCCTCGCAATAGGTAAATGGGATTAGTAAAACCTGATATGGCAGAGTTGTATACGCTCATTCTAGCCGCCAAGATTAAGCGTAATGACGCGTTGGCAGCTAAGCTCCACCCATTGTGGGTTTTTGGTCTGTAAGGGCTTTGAAAATTTAGTCAAAAATGACATTTTAGTGAAGTCGTTACAAGATACTGCTAAGAGTAAAAACGCCACCCCAGTCCAAATCGCCCTATCGTGGATTTTGCGCATGCAAAGTGGGACGATCCCGCTGTTTGGCACAACTAAAGAAGAGTGCTTGACTGAAAATATTGGGACTTCACGCGTGCAGTGGTAAGCTGGCGGGCTGGAAGACTTTAACCAAGAGCTGGGCAAAATCGCTGCAACTGGGGATCGCCACCCCAAAAATCTCAACAAGAAGGTGGTAAATGAAACAATCAAATCTTGCGCGTGTAGCGCAAGTTGTCTTCTAAGCGATCTAGGTATTCCTCTAATTGGGTGAGGCGATCTAAGTTGCGCGCAATGCTCTCCTGCACCTTGTCAAATTCCCTAAATTGCAGAGTTGGTGTTCAGCTCACATTGCTAATTTTGTGCTAATCTTGCTCACAAAATGCAAGGGAGAATCGATGAAAATTAAAGCAGTGATGTTAGAAGCGGATTCTTTAGGGCGGACTCATAAACTTGCTCCCCTAGAGGAATTTGTCGATCTAACTTCTTACCCAAACACGCCTCAAGAATTAGTGTTAGAGCGGTGCAAGGATGCTGAAATAGTCATTCTTAACAAGGTTGTAATGGATGCACCCACGCTAAAAAACTTGCCTAAACTCAAACTTATTTGCGTTACTGCCACGGGGACAAATATCATCGATCATTCTTGCGCGCAGGAATTGGGTATTGCAATCAAAAATGTAGAGGGGTATTCCACCCACAGCGTAACCATGCATACCTTTGCTCTAGTGTTTGCCTTGTTGTCTAATATGTTCTATTACGATCGCTATTGTAAAAGTGGAGAGTATTGCAAGAGCAAGGTTTTTACACATTTTAATAAGGATTTATTGGCCTTAGAGAATAAAGAGTGGGGGATCATTGGTTTGGGTAATATTGGAAAAAGCGTGGCTAAGAGCGCGCTCAGTTTTGGCGCGCGGGTGAGTTATACCTCGACGAGTGGGCGCAACCACGATAGTACTTATCCTGAAAAATCCCTAGAAGCGTTGTTGCGCACTAGCGATGTGATCACCATCCACGCCCCGCTCAATGAGCAAACCCATAACCTCATCAATGCCTCTAATCTGCCTCTCTTAAAAGAGAAGGCGGTTTTAGTCAACGTGGGGCGAGGGGGGATTGTCAATGAGGAAGAGGTGGCTAAGGCACTAGTAACACAGGATTTTTACTACGGCACAGATGTGTTTGAACAAGAGCCCATGCGTGTTAATCACCCCTTTTTAAACCCCGATATCCAACATAGACTTTTGCTCACGCCCCATATCGCTTGGGGTTATGGCAATACCATTAAAAAGCTCGTAGCGGGCACAATCGAAAATGTTAGAGAGTATATCCATCTACGTCAACACACTTAGAACTGCTTTTGCTCTAAGTAGTTCTCTTGTACAAAGTCTAAAATTTCCAAGCTTAGATTGAACTTGTCCATGCGCGCGCTGCGCCGGCACGCCAATCTGCTCAAAAAGGTGATTTGGTTTTCTAAAGCTCCAAAAGGGTTTTGCTCTAGGGTGTTTAGGCACACAATCTGACATCCCTTGCCCCCGTTTTCCACATCTTCTAGTAATGTTTGGGCATTCTTCAGGGCAGAAGAGAGGTGCATGCCTCCCTCTTCTGCCTTAAAGGCAATCTTGTAAAATCCCTGCACAGCGCGCAAAATATCCACATTTTGCATACATTCCAAAGCCCAATGCACTCCTAAATCTTGTTTTTTAAGTTTGCCTACATGGGGATGGGTGGGCTTGTAATCACTGATAGCTGCGAGCATGAACAAGAAGGGAGGGAATTCAAGATTTTGCTTAGTTTGTAGGGCGTTCAAATAGTCTTGTGCGCTTTTAACACAGATGCACCCTATATCCATAGGTAGACTTAAGGGGAAGGCGCTAGAGATTAAGAACACTCGTGCGCCCTTGAGCCAGAGGGCGAGAGCTAGGGAACTTGCTTGCAATCCACTTGAGTGGTTAGACACATAGCGCACCGCATCGATGCGCTCTATACTTCCTCCGCCCGTGATCACCACTTCTTTTGAGACCCAAAAGGGGGTGCGCATTAAGGTACGCGCGCTAGCACTTACAATTTCTAAAATTTCTGCCATCGCACCTTTGCCTGTTGTGTTGCAGGCGAGTAGATCTACTCGCGCCTCTACAATTTCACAGCCCCATGCCTGCAGGCGCGCCAAATTCTCTTGAGTAGCGCGTGCCTCTAACATCTGGGTGTTCATGCTGGGGGCTAAAATTTTGGGCGCGCTGCTGGCTAAAAAGGTAGCACAGAGCACATTGTCCGCTAAACCATGGGCAAGCTTGGCTAGAGTGTTAGCACTTGCGGGCGCAACCACAACTAAGTCTGCCCATGTGGCATAAGTAATGTGGTTGGCGCACATGCCTTCTTGTAAATTCCAGCGTTCACTCTGAGAAGTGAGCACACTGCAATGACTCAGGGCTTCAAAACTGAGCGGGTTCACAAATTGGCATGCATGCGCGCTCATCACAACGCGCACCTGAGCTCCCATTTTCACAAACACGCGCACCAGGTCCAAGGCTTTATAAACAGCGATCGAGCCACTGACGAGCAATAAAATACGCTTGCCCTCTAGGAGATGACCAGAACACAGCCAATCTAAAGTATCAGGCATGATCATCTAAACTGCTAATCATCTGCAGGAGCGTAGAGGTGTCTAGTTTGTTGGGATTGTCCAAACTATTATAACTAAACCCCTCAGGTACAGCGACTCCCTGCTCTCCCAATAAGGTTTTGCGGTAATCTATAGGAGTTTGGAAGGAAATAGTAGGCTCTAAGATATAAAAATGCTCAAATTCTAACGCTTTGTCATCAGCGCTGATCATCACCTCATGCAATTTCTCCCCGGGGCGCACTCCGATGATTTTTAGGGGCAGATGGGGTGCTAGGGCTTTAGCCAGTTGGATAATTTCCATGCTGGGGATTTTAGGCACAAAGATTTCCCCCCCATGCATGCGTTCTAAGCTCTTGAGCACAAAGGCGACTCCTTTTTCTAAGGTGATCCAAAAGCGCGTCATGCGTGTGTCTGTAATGGGAATACTCTGTGCACCCTGTGCGATGAGGGATTTAAAAAAAGGCACCACACTGCCCCGACTGCCTACAACATTGCCATAACGCACCACGCTAAACTTTGTGCGCGCCTTCCCCTTCATATTATTAGCGCTGGTAAAGAGTTTATCACTGCAAAGCTTGGTTGCTCCATACAAGTTGATAGGATTGCTCGCCTTGTCCGTGCTTAAGGCGATCACATGCCCCACATGTGCTTGCAGACACGCCTCAATCACGCAACTTCCCCCTAAAATGTTGGTTTTAATGCATTCTAAGGGATTATATTCAGCAATGGGAACATGTTTGAGCGCGGCTGCGTGGATACACACATCTACCTCTTGCATGGCTGCACAGAGTCGGTCCTTATCGCGCACATCGCCCAGAAAAAAGCGCATTCTAGGGTCTTTATAGTGTTGCGCCATTTCGTATTGCTTGAGCTCATCACGACTATAAATGATGATTTTTTTAGGATTGTGTTCCTGCAAGAGTGCACGGGTGCACGCTTTTCCAAAACTCCCTGTACCTCCAGTGATAAGCACATTCTTTTGTTCCAAAAACCCCATTAAGCAACCTTTTAGGGACTAAGTCGGATTCCTACCCCAAAGCGGTTGGAAAACACATTATATTCGTAGAGTCCATCTCCATAGCCGTTAAAATATTGGGCGTAAAAGCCCACGAAGGTGTTAATGCGAAAAGTGTAGCCCAGACGCACTGCACCATGCCAGCGCTTGAATTTCCAATAAGGAGTGAAAATGTCATAGAGGCGCATTTCAAAATGATGCCGTCCGCGTCTGTACTCTACAAGAGCATTCCCATAGCCCATGTAATCGATCAAATCTGGGTTGGATTGGTTATAGGGGATGTAGGGCCAGTAGGCAACATTAACTTTTAACCCGCCCTTTTGCCACACTAGGTGAAAAACTGGGCGTTGTCCGGCACTCACTGAGCGGCACCCCCCTTCGATCTCTTGTTGTCCATTGCTGTATTTCACCACACGCACAGGACCCCCAGGAAACGCCCCCAGGGCATTTCCATCTTCATATTTTTGATAACATTGCCGCCCCCCAATCCCATTGGAGATATGTTGCCCCCCAAACCAAAACTCACTCAAAGTCCCCAATTTACCGTGCCAAATAGAGAGATTGAGAGGATAAACATAAATGAGTTCAGGCATATAGTTAACCATGCGCATGGGCGCGCTTTGAGGGTTGTTATAAATTTGAAACCAATTAGTTTGTGTGTAGGCCAAATAAAGCGTGCCCGTGGTAAAGAGAAAATGCCTGAATACAGGAACTCTAAAGCTAATTTGGAATTTAAATTCTGTAGATTGGTAACGGTTAATATCAGGGTGATACCACTGGTAAATGGGTGTGAAGCTGTGGTAATAAGGCATAAAATAAGTCCCTCTATACTCCATTAGCTCTAAGTATTTCCGGGCAAACTCCACAAAGGGATGAGTTTTTTTAGGCTTTGCGGGGGCGATTTCCCAGCTGTCTTTGAGGCTATAAAAACTTGGCTTGTAAAAACTCTCAGAAGGCATGGTGCCAATATAACCCGTATTTTTGAGTTGAGAAGAACTTAGCTCCAAGCTTTCTGAGGTGCAACAAGCGCAGAGGATTAAAAGAAGCTTACGCACTTTTAAAAAACTGCAACATGAGAATGAGTAATACAATAATCGGGGCAATAAAGCGCACACTAAAAAACCACACCACAAAGGCAGGGCGGCTTAAAAAACGCGCGCTGGCCTTGTAAATACGTTTTTTGTGCATGAACCATCCTAGGAAGATAAGTGAAAAAAGACCTCCTAAGGGCATGGTGACTGAAGAAGTGATGAAATCCGCCCAGTCAAAGACGCTTTTGTGAAAGAAAGTCAGGGCTTTGGAATAATCCTTGTGGATGGAAAAAATCACCAGCAACCCTAAGAGAAAAATCCCCAGGCCAACCAAATACGAGGCTTTAAAACGACTCCATTTAAAGTGGTTCATCAGATAGAGAATCGCAGGTTCTATGAGAGAGACCGTAGAGGTGATTCCTGCAAAGATCAGAGCCAAGAAGAATAAAAAGGCAATCAAGGGACCTATGGCACCCATACTATGGAAGATCAGGGGCAAGGAAATAAAGACTAGACCCACGCCCTGAGAAGGCTCGCCATTGAAATTAAAAATAAAGGTGAAGATCATCAAACCGGCTACCAAGGAAACAGCAATGCCGGGCAAAACTACCCATAGCGAGCTCCCTAGGAGATTTTCATTAGAGCGCGTGAAAGCGGCATAAGTAGTGATGGTGCCCACCCCTAAACTCAGAGAGAAAAACATCTGCCCTAAGGCCTCTAAAAGCACTTCAAGGGTGATCTTACTAGCATCAAAACTAAACATATACGCCATGGCCTTGGAAAAACTAGGCAAGGTCATGGCATAAATGAGCAAGCCAATGAAGATGATGAATAAAAGAGGCATAAGCCATAGGCTCAGGCGCTCAATCCCCTCTTTAATCCCCTTAGAAACAATCCACACCGTAAGCCACAGCCAAAGACTAAACCCCCCTATTTGCCATGCTAGATCACTAGAGCTCAATGTGCCAAAGGTTTGTTGGGCTATTTCTAAAGAAACGGGCAAATTAAAGCTCACTTTTAATAAATAGTAGAGAATCCAGCCCAATACCACGGCATAAAAGGACATGATAATAGGTCCACCTAGGAGGAGTAAAGCACTCCATGACCATACTTTTCTGTGTTTGGTGTTGAGATGTTCATAGCAAGAAACCACATCTTTACGCCCCAAATTGCCAATAACCATGTCCACCAAGAGCATGGCCACTCCCAAAGTGAGAGTGAGTCCTAGATAGAGCAAGACAAAGGCCCCTCCGCCATTGCTCCCTGCCATGTAGGGAAAGCGCCAAATATGCCCTAGTCCAATGGAACTCCCCAAGGTGGCTAAGATAAAACCTAGTCTAGAGAAGCCCATGCTAGCCCTGCAAAATCTTCACAGCCCAAATCACCAAAATTACTATAGGCGCAATAAACTTGAGCAAGAATACCCATACAAGGAACATCAACTTGTTCAAAAAGTGCAGGCTCACTGCATAGAGTTTAGTTCTGCTCACCACCCAACCTACAAAGATGACAGATACAAGTCCCCAAAAAGGCATCAGAATGGAGGTAGAGAAAAAGTCCGTCAAATCAAAGAGATTTTTGCCAAAAAAGGTCAAGTGCGCCCCATACTTAGCGTTTAACGAGAAGATGAGCACCACGCCCACCGCAAAAACCACCGCTGTAAGTACCCATGTTGCTTTGAAACGGGAATAATTCTTGTCCACCAAATACTGCACAGGGGGTTCTAATAGCGCAATGGTAGAAGTCAAGCCTGCAAATGCCAAAGCACACAAGAATAAGACAGAGACCACACTTCCTATCGCCCCCATCTTGGAAAACACCACAGGCAAGGATACAAAGATAAGCCCTGCGCCCTGCGAAGGATTAGCTCCATATTCAAAGACAAAGGTAAAGATCATCAAGCCTGCCATCAAGGAGATCGCAATCCCTGGCAAGACAATCCAGACTGCACTCTTGAGCAAATCCTGCTTATAATGGGTGGAAGAAGCGTAGGCGATATTGATCCCTATGCCTAAACTCAAGGCAAAGAAGACCTGTCCTAGCGCACTTACGAAGACCTTCTGATTAAACTCAGCAATGCGGATCCCAAACATGAAATCCAGAGCTTTTTTAAAAGAGTCCTGGGTGGAAGCATAGATGAGCAGGCCTACAAAGATGATGAACAATAAGGGCATCAAAACAAAATTAAGCTTTTCAATGCCATCCTTGACACCCCTAGAGACCACCCAAGCACTGAGCAAGAGGGTTACAGCCAGTCCGACGACTTGCGTGCCAACGGAATTGCCTAAAAGATTGGTTAGGATCTGCTCAGAAGCCTTGACATCTGTGGGTAAATTGAAACTTACAACCGCTAAGTAGTAAAATACCCAGCCCAATACGATTCCATAAAAGGTTAGGATGATGGGACCGGTGAAGAGCATTAGCCCCGCATAACGCCAGGTTTTGCGCTCAGGGTTGGGGTCTAACTCTGCAAAGGCACAAGCGACATCTTTTTGGGTGCTCTGCCCTATCACCATTTCGGCAATCAACATCGTGAGCCCTATAGTGAGTGATAGGATTAAGAATAGAATGACAAAGCCACCCCCACCACTTGTGCCGGCCATATAGGGGAAACGCCAAATATGTCCTAATCCTACCGAACTCCCTAAAGCGGCTAAAACAAAGCCTAACTTGGAGAAGTTGTTCACTTAAGGCTCCTTTCTGTTGGAATAAAAAAAGACGCATTCTAGCATAGTAAGAATTAAGATTTACTTTATTTGGGTAGAATTGTGCCCCTTAACAATGATTTGGATTGGCATGCGCTTTAGAGTTTATTACGAAGATACCGATTGTGGTGGGATCGTCTACCACGCTAATTATTTCAAATATTGCGAGCGAGCTCGCAGCGAACTTTTTTTTGCCCATCACCTGCACCCCCAGGATCAGCGTGGGTATTTTGTGGTCAAATCCATCCAGGCAGAGTTTTTGGCTCCTGGCCAGCTGGGCGACACCCTCGAGGTGCACACCAAGCTCAAGGTATTGAAAAGAGTTAGTGTGATCTTGGAACAGGAAGTATTAAAAGTTACCTCTGAACCCACGCGCCTTTTTTGCATGCAGGTCAAACTAGCCTTCATCTCTCAAACCACCCACACCCCCATTCCCATCAGCGTACCCTTTGCATCTCTCTTGAAAAGTTTGCTCTGAACATTCTGGGGCGAATCTCTTCATGTTGAATGGCTGTTGAACTAAATTTAGATGGCAAATTCTTTAAGCTTTTCTAGCACCACTTCGGGCACTGCTTCTTGATGAATTTCTGTAAAGAAAACACGATTCACGCACGCCCCGCCCGCGCACGCCCCGCCCTCACTCTTATCGATCCAAAAATCTGAATCCAAGACAGGAATGGACTCCCTTTGGCCTAAAAAATGTAAGGCCTTCTCCTGCCTAAGGCCTACAACCCAACCATAACTACTCGCAGTGTTTGTAATGGGTTGATAGAGTTCTTCAGAAAGGTTATGTGTGCGCGCATCAAATAGCAAACCACAGACTTTAGAATCCTTGTAGGAGCGTAACCAATCAGCGTAGTACACCCCTGCATTTTCGATATGCTCATCTTCAAATTCCTCACTAGCTCCTACAGCTCTAGCGGTCATTTTCAGGAGTGCTAGAGGAGAAGGAAGCTGGGTTAGTATGTGCACATGTAAAGTGTTAGTGGCGGTGTTGACTAATGAACTTGTGATAGCACGCAACTCCTCATCTGCCATGAAAACTTTGAGAGCATAAGTGCTACGGCTTTTTTCAGCCATCTTGGCTACTAGAGCGCGGTTAGTTTGTAATTCCTCTTCTAAGAGTTTATCAAAGCGCAAGACTAGCACATCGGCTTTCAGCAAAGAAGCGACCTGTTTCATGTAATTACTATAAAGTGTAGCATCATGCCAGGGATAGGGTTTCTGTTGCATAAGCACCTTGTGCGCGTAGGCACGCGCATCTAAAATCAAACGCTTTTGGGAGTCTTGCAAAAGACTTGGTAGAGGATTCATACTTATCCTTTAATTGGAATCAGAAGGTTGATTATACTAGTCACAGGATTAATTTGCACACTTATACACAGATTCTTCTCCATCATAAGGCCTATCTGCCATGTGTTCTGATCAAATAAATCCATTAACAACTCGATTGGTTATTGGTAACCTGCGCGCCCCTATCCTACTAGCCCTCAAAAAGAGCATGCCTAAACCCCCCTAACTCCCTTGAGCACAGAAGGACAAATCCTGCGTGCCATGCTAGGGCATGCTGATTTTCGCTTTAGCGCCTCCATACCCAGGGCTTCAAAACAATGTCAGAGGTGTTTTTAGCCATTACACAAGGTCAGTTGGATGGTTTGAGCTTCTTAAGTCAGTTTAGACCCATTGAGCCTGCAGATTGGGACTTTGAGAACTCAAGCTAAGAGGCCTCAAAGCCTCTCTAGCCCAAGTCCTTCAAGAATAGATTACATCCCAATCATCGCACTTAATTTTAGTGGCTAGAATGAGCGCATCCAACTCTGCTGCACCAGGTTCTCGCTAATCTCGATTATCTATTGCGAGGATAGCTTTGTCTTTTCTTAGCATGCACCTACATCTTGAGCCCCAAAGAGTAGAGTTTTACACGCAATCTGGATAAAACCACGCACCCAAAAAGCCATGCAATACAACAACTTATATCTATCGAGCATACCTGACCTTATCCTCAACTATACTTTGAGTAAAAAATCCTCTCTAGGCACTGCGTTGAATACTTTCACCAGCGCAACAAAGTCGTATAAAAAATTTTCTTGGAGTGCGGCCAGGTTGGGGTATGTCTTTTCGTGTTTGTATTGATAAGCCCCTTTCTCAAAAGTGAATAATTTGTCTAAAGCTGTGCATTTTTGTTTGGAAGCGTTGCTATAATTGTTGGAACAACCGATACGTAACTTAAAAGTGCGCCTTTTCCACTGGCAACCTAGCCAAATATAAATCCCATGTTGCTTTTTAAAAATAGGACCATTGACATAGTTATCACCCAAAATATCCTTGCGCCCAAAGCAGATCGTGGGCTGGTTGTGCTCCCAAAAACTAATATAGGTCGTGTAATTGAGATTTAAGTTTTTTAACCATAAATCCCATTGTGCTTTAAGGGGGTTAAAATACCCAGCCTGAGCATTGGAATTACCTCTGTATTTTTCGTTTTTCTCTTTAAGATTTATAAATTCTTGCAATAACTCTTTTTGTCCCATAGAGAGCCTTCAACCAAAGATAAAAGGGTGTTTTAACAAAAAATCCTACAGACTGAAGAAAAATATAAAGAGATTTTTTTAAGGTTTTAAGAAAATCCAGGAGATTTTGAACAAACCTTAACACCTAAGCAAGAGAGCCTTGAGCCTGCTCTAAGACAACGAAGTCTTAAAGGGTTTCTCTAAGAAAGGAGGTGA
>NZ_FZMA01000048.1:0-35414 GCF_900197775.1 Helicobacter salomonis | reverse complement strand
ATCCCCCCCATCGCCCCCATCCGGTCCGCCCTTGATCACAAATTTTTCGCGCCTAAAACTCACTGCACCCGGTCCGCCCTTGCCAGAGGCAATGACAATTTCTACGCTATCGACAAACATGGACTAGGAAAAGCGTTGCATGGATTTTTCTAAATGGGGCACGGCGTGTAAGAGTTTTTTGGTGTAGGGGTCTTTAGGGTCGCTTAACACACTCTCCACATCGCCGCGTTCTACAATCTCGCCCTGATACATCACCAAAATACGATCGCTGATATGCTCCACCACGCCCAAATCATGGCTGATAAAGACATAGGTTAAGCCCATTTCTTTTTGCAAATCTAATAGCAGATTGAGCACTTGGGCTTGGATGGAGACATCTAAAGCCGAAACGGGCTCATCACAGATCACCACTTTGGGGTGGATGATGAGTGCGCGCGCGATACCGATGCGCTGGCGTTGCCCCCCTGAGAACTGATGGGGGTAGCGGCCGATCCACTCGCGTTTAAGCCCCACACTATCCATCATCTCTAAGACTTTTTCGTGCCGCTCTTGTTTGGAAAAATTTGTGTTGAGTAAGAGGGGTTCGGCGATGATGTCTCCCACCTGCCACCTAGGGTTCAAGCTAGAATAGGGGTCTTGGAAGATTATTTGGACATATTTTCGGTATTCCTGCCAATCAGTTTTGCTAAATTGGGCTAGGCTCTTGCCCTTGAATAAAATCTCCCCCCCGCTAGGGCTCTCAATCCCCATTAAAAGTTTGGCAGTGGTGCTCTTCCCACACCCACTTTCCCCGACCACGCTCAAAATCTCCCCATCATGCACTTTAAAAGTGATGTCTTTCACCGCATGGATTTGCTTAGGGGGCTCGAAAAGCCCTTGAGAGATATAATAAATTTTTTGCAAGTTCTTAGCTTCTAGGATCATCGAATCTCCTTAGGAAATTCTAAGTAATTGACATTTTCATCCACGGTTTGGAGGCGTTTTTTGCGGTGTTCCTTGCCCGGTTTGGGGATCGCATTGAGCAGGGCTTGGGTGTAGGGGTGGCGCGGATTACTGAAAAGCTCTTTGGCACTGGCTTTTTCTACCACATGTCCCTTATACATTACCACCACCGCGTCCGCTAGCTGGGCGACCACGCCTAGATCGTGGGTAATAAAGAGGATCGAAGTCCCCTTAGTGGCTTGTAACTCCTGCATGAGTTCTAAAATTTGGGCCTGAATGGTAACATCTAAAGCGGTAGTGGGTTCATCGGCGATCAAGAGTTCTGGAGCACACACCATTGCCATGGCGATCATCACCCTTTGGCGTTGCCCTCCGCTAAGCTTAAAGGGATAGTCGTGATAACGCTCTTTAGCATGCGGGATGCCCACACGCTCCAACTCGGCCAAAGCGCGCTCGTAGCGTTCTTTGCGGTTCAAATCGGGGTGGTGGATTTTAAGCGCCTCGCTGATTTGAAAGCCGATCGTGTAAGAGGGGTTAAGGCTGGTCATGGGTTCTTGAAAAATCATGCTAATTTTCTTGCCCCGAATCTCTTGTTGCATTTGTTTCTGGCTGAGCTTGAGTAAATCCTGCTGTCTAAACTCGATCACTCCATCTACAATTTTACCGGGCTTGTCAATGAGACCTAGAATGGAAAGCGAGGTGATACTTTTCCCACTCCCACTCTCTCCAACAATACACAGAGTTTGAGATTTCTTGAGCTCAAAGCTCACCCCATCCACGGCTTTATTGATTCCCTTATCAGTAAAGAAGTAGGTTTTAAGGTTTTCCACCTTGAGTAGGGTTTCAGACATAGTAACTCCCTAACGCGTGTGTTTGGGATCGAGCGCATCCATGATCCCATCGCCCAGCAAGTTAAAGCCCATCACCGTCAAAAAAATCATACCCCCCGGGAAGATGATGAGCCAGGGAGCGGTGGTGATGTATTGCATCGCGTCCAAGAGCATCGCGCCCCATTCGGGTGTGGGGGGCTGTGCGCCCAAGCCCAAAAAGCTCAAACCAGCCGCCTCCAGCACAGCAGAGGCAAAGCCCATCGTGGCTTGCACAATGATGGGCACGGCGCAATTAGGGAAGATGACCCTAAACATCAGGCGCAAATGCCCCGAGCCATTGACTTTGGAGGCGATGACATATTCTTTTTCTTTTTCGGCTAAGACAGAGGCGCGCACAATGCGGGCAAACCCGGGAATCCCCACAATACCGATAGCTAACATCGCGTTAAACAGGGAGGGCCCCAAGATCGCTACCACGATAATAATGAGTAAAATGGAGGGTAAAGCCAGCATTAAATCCATCAAACGCATGATAATCATGTCCGTGCGCCTGCCAAAATAACCCGCCAAGAGCCCAAAGACAATCCCAAAAGAGACAGCAATGCCGATGGAAATCACTCCAATAGTCAGAGAAATGCGCGCTCCATAGAGCAGGCGGGTGAAGATATCCCGCCCCAAGTCATCTGTACCCAAGAGGTGTTTAGCACTCCCCCCTTTGTCCCAGGCAGGCAGAGCTAGCCTCTCTTGGGCATTTTGTGCATAAGGATCATGATGGCTGATCACAGGGGCTAGCAGGGCACATAGGATTAAAAAAAGCACAATCCATGCTCCCACCACGGCCGCTTTATTTTTTTTAAATCGCCCCCAAAACTCTGTGATGCGTTCCATCATGAAAGCCTTATTCTGGGGTTGATGAAGGCGTATAGAATGTCTACGATCAAATTTGCAGCGATGAAGATTACTGCTATGATCAAGCTAGAGGATTGGATAATGGGAAAATCACGTTGGTTGAGTGCATTGACCATCCACTTGCCCACCCCCGGCCATGCAAAGGTGGTTTCGGTGAGAATACTTCCCCCTAGTAAGCCCGCAAGCATCAAGCCTACAATGGTGGTAACAGGAATGAGCGCATTGCGCAAAGTGTGGATAGTAACCACTCTAAAGGGAGAACATCCCTTGGCCTTAGCCGTGCGCACATAGTCTTCTTTAGCCACTTCCAACATGCTGGCCCTAGTCATGCGTGCGATGATGGCGGTGGGAATGGTTGCTAAAGCGATGCTGGGCAGAACTAAATGCTTGATCGTGTCAAGAAAGGCATCGTAATCATGGGCTAACAAGCTGTCTATGAGATAAAACCCGGTAGGTCCATCTAGGTAAAACTCATCGCTCAAACGCCCATAAACCGGAAACCAGCCTAATTTGACACTGAAAAAATAGATGAGTAGTAAACCTAGCCAAAAAACGGGCATGGATACCCCAGCTAAAGCCACTCCCATACTAGTGTAATCAAAAACGCTATAGCGTTTGATAGCCGCTACAATGCCTGCAAAGAGTCCCAGTACAATGGCAATTACAAGGGCGCTTAGGGAGAGTTCAATCGTGGCGGGAAAACGCTGCAAAAACTCGCTCATCACCGGCTCACCCGACATCAAAGACTTCCCAAAATCCCCATGGAAAATGTGATTGATATAGAGAAAATACTGCTCTAAGAGGGGTTTATTCAAGCCCATTTGTTCTCGCAGGGCCTCCACAGCCTCCTTGCTAGCATGCTCGCCCAAGATCACCAACGCGGGGTCTCCTGGTACCAGGTGTACCATGGCAAAGACAATGATACTCACCCCGAACAAAGTAGGGATAGTCCAAAAAACCCGCTTGAGGATAAAACTTAGCAAGGCGTTCTCGCTAGTTTATTTATCAAAATACACACTGGAGAAGCGGTTCAACTGCACTCCAGTTGCCTTCAAACCTTTCACACTGGCTAAATGTGGGAGAACTTCATCTGGATAAGCCAGGGGAACCCATGGAACATCTTTGTGGAAAATCTCCTGCGCTTGTTCATAAAGCTTTGTGCGTTCCTTTTCATCCGTGATCTCCTTGGCACGGGTGACTAAATCAGAGTAGGCATCGCTCTTGTAGAAAGAGTGGTTCTGTGAGGGGCTCTGCAGAGCTGCGTGTTTGCTCCAGAGCGTGTAGAGAAAATTATCAGGATCGCCCGTATCTGCCATCCAGCCACTGAAGGCGATAGCATGCTCTCCCATAGCCACCTTTTTCAAATAAGCTCCCCACTCAAAAAACTCAATCTTGACTTTAATGCCCACCTTGGCCAGTTGCGCTTGGACGAATTCTGCACCCTTTTTATTATGCCGTGCTGCAGTGAAGAGAGTGGTTTCAAACCCATCGGGATAACCCGCTTGTTTTAAAAGCTGTTTGGCCTTTTCAGGGTCATAGGGATAGGGCTTTATACTGGTGTTATAACCCCACATGCCAGGAGGTAGGAGATTGACTGCCTTTTTAGCATAGCCTGCATACACGACCTTGATGTAGTCGTCGGCATTGATGGCGTAGTTGAGGGCAAGGCGCACAAGTCGGTTGTCAAAGGGCTTCTTTTGAGTGTTAAGACTGAGCCATACAGTCATCAAGGAGGGGGCTTTGTCAACAACCACGTTAGGAAGACTTTGCAAATGGGGTACTTCGCTGAGATTAGGAGATTTGATCACGGACACTTCTCCCTTTTCCAAAGCTAGAGCTCGAGAAGAAGGATTGGGAATCACACGGATGACAACTTTATCCAAATAGGCTTTAGGACCCCAATACTGAGGATTTTTGACCATGACAACCTTATCGTCTTTAAGCCAAAGAACAAACTTGAAAGGGCCCGTGCCAATGGGTTTCTTGGAAAGCTCGTCTTGCTTACCTTGCTTGGCTAAATGTTGCGCGTAATCCTGGCTTAAGATCGAGAGAAAATCCATCCCTAAATCTGCCAGAAAGGGAGCCTCTGGCTTCTTAAGTGTAATCTTGACGGTATATTTATCTAGGGCTTCAACGCTCTTGACAATGTTAGACATTCCCATGCTTTCCCAATAGATGTAACTCCGCCCCTTGTAGTAAGGATCGCCTCCTACCATTTGGCGTCTGAAAGAAAAGAGCACATCCCTAGCGGTGAGTTCAACTTTTTTGTCCCAGTATTTAGTGGTGTGGAAATAAACCCCTTTGCGTAGGTGGAAAGTATATACCAAACCGTCACTAGAAATATCCCAGCTGCTCGCTAGGGCAGGCTCAATTTCCGTAGTGCCATATTTGAAACGCACAAGAGTTTCGTAAATATTGCTTGTGCTCGCATAGCTCTCACCATCAGTTACTAATGCCGGATCCATGCTCGAGCCATCCGCACCCCGTGCATAGATCAGAGTTCCTCCGTTTTTACCCTGCGCCCCTAAATTCCCCCACAACAACAGCCACAACCCTAAAAAACCCACAAGCCAATTTTTCATCCACTACTCCTTCCCCTCCTTTAGTTCTGTTAACGCCTTACTTTTCCGCTAATACGCTCACTTTCTTGCGTTCTTTATCTTTGTGGCTAAAACACACAAAGCCATCAACCAAAGCAAAGAGCGTGTGATCCTTACCCATGCCCACATTTTTTCCTGGGTGTATCTTAGTACCCCTCTGGCGCACGATGATGTTACCCGCCCTGACAAACTCCGAACCAAACTTTTTAACCCCTAAACGCCTTCCAGCCGAATCGCGATTATTCTGTGTGCTCCCCTGACCTTTCTTGTGTGCCATGCTTTAAATCCTTTATGCTACGATTTTTGTGATTTTAACGCGAGTGAAATCCCGCCTAAAACCTCTTTTGGTTTTGCTATCTTTACGGCGGCGTTTCTTAAAAATAATCACTTTTTTGCCCCGTCCCTCATTGATCACCTCAGCTTCCACTTTAGCTCCGCTCACTAGGGGTGTGCCATAAACAACCCCCCCCTCTTTTGACACCGCCAAAACCTGATCTAGCTCCACATGCGCCTTAGGCTCTAGATCGAGCTTGTCCAGTAAAACCACATCCCCCTCTTGTACTTTATACTGTTTGCCCCCATTTTTAAACACTGCGTACATACCAAATCCTAAAAAACAAAATTTCTCCCCATTCTAACACGAAAAAGCTTAAAAGATCAGCCACCATACTGGTATACATCTTGCATGTGTGCATTAATAACTCACATAAAAGGGAAGTTATGCGCATTAGTGATAGTGGCCGCTATAACCAGATGAACTATTACCAAAACGGATTGCAAAATAAACTCAACACAGCTAATACCAAAATTGCTTCGGGTCTAAAAATACAATATGGTTACCAAGATAGCAATGTCAATAACCAGAATCTCAAATATGGTTTTGAAGAAAATACTCTAGATCAAGGCATTGATGTGGCCAAGAATGCCCACACCGCTACGCTCAATGCCGATAAAGCTTTAAGTGAGCTCTCCAGTACGATGGAGCAATTTAAAACCAAATTGATTCAAGCCGCTAGCGATGTGCATTCTACCACCTCCCGCCAAGCTATTGCCCTCGATTTAGAAAAGCTCAAGGCCCACATGATCAATGTGGCTAATACCTCCATTGGAGGTGAATACCTATTTGGAGGCAGTAAAGTCGATCGCAAACCCTTTGATAGTGCGGGTAATTACTATGGTAATGATGAGGATCTCAACGCTTTAGTGAGTGCCAATAATCTCGTGCCCTATAATGTAACCGGTCAAGATTTATTTCTAGGCAAAGATTTAGATAAGCGAAAGCACATCACCACTAATATCCGCATGTTCAATCAAAATAAATTACACCCTGATATTATGGACGCGCTCAATAAAACTGCTGAACCTAGTGAGGTTTTTGTGCAGGCAGATGATACTCTGCGTGATCTCATTGGGGACAGCGATGATGACCCTAGCAACGACCCCAAAGAGTATTTCTATTTGCAGGGGGTGCGCCCTGATGGCAACGCCTTTAAGTCGAAGTTCGCCCTAGACAAGGCATATACTAAAAAAGAGGATGCCACTACCATCAGTGATCTTTTAGAGCAAATCGGGAAGGCTTATGGTAATACCTCGACTAACAAAGTCGTGGATGTAAGCTTGAATGCGTGGGGAGAGATCGAAATTAAAGACCTCACTAGTGGCAATGCTACAATTGATTTTCACATGATCTCTAGTGATAAAGATGTGGACAATCTTGAAGAATTGCGCGCCAGTGACGCGCGTGTTACCCACTATGTCAAAAGCCCCTTTCTCACCGATCGTGGTCTTTCAACTTTACATGGCGTGAGCGATCCTTACGATCGCCGCATGCTCGATCTCTCCAGCGCATTTATCACCCAAGACAATATCCCAGCCAACCGCAACACAAAGCTGAGCGCAATTTTGGGTCCTAATGCCGCTGCTCTGGAAATTAGTGGCACACGCCCCAACAATCCAGATGGGACCATCAATACAACTCCCCTAGAACCCCTTGTCTTAAGCACACAATCCACTCTACAAGATGTGATAAACGCTATCAAAGGGCACTTTCAGGGAAATTTGGAGGTTGAAATCTCTGAAGATGGGAGATTGCGCCTTGTCGATCACAATGTCAAAAACACCGCCCATGATAGTAACACCCCTCCCTTTGATGGCCCCCATGGTCTTAGTCTAACGCTTAGAAGTTTAGATGCCAAAGGACAAGAGGTCAAAGCCTTGCCCACAGATTATGCTAGTGAATATCAAAAAACCTACTTCACGCACTCAGGCGCGCGTTTAGTGGGTAATGTTTCTCAGGTAGTGCCCAAAAGCATGGATTATGCCACGGAGGCCACAACACTCTCTGAGGTAATGGGAGCGCAAATTGGGGAACAAAGCTATATCCTCAAATTGCAAGACCACAATGGCGTGCCCTTGCAAGCGCGCTTGTCTTTGGAAGATCGTGGCGCGTTCTTAGAATTGCCCAACAAAAACGGGGGTGCACCCTATCACATCCCCTTGTATAATCGCAATCAAAATCCACCCACTCTTACTAAACCCAATGAAGTTACTTACCGCCAGCTCATGGATGCCATCACCTTAGCAATGAATTACAGCAACCAAGACACTAAAGTTTATGCGCGCGCGCAAGCCCATGTGCCCTCTGATGAGAGTAAGGAGGCGTTTCTAGCCTTGCTTCAACAAGCCGATACGCGCGTAGATGTCAATTTAAACGAAAACGGACAGGTGGTGATTCACGATAAAATCCACTCTAAAACTCTCATGCGATTCATGTTCTTTGATAGCCAGTCTGATGATTTTTCTGCCCATGTATTGCAAAAGGACGCACCTTCCATCCGTTTGAACGCCAATAACGCGCTCACCATCGATCAACCCCACATTAACTTTTTCAAGCAGTTAGATGGCGTGATCGATTCGGTGCGCAGGGGGATTTACCGCCCCGATGCCCTGCAAGATAATTACAATGAACACATGCGTAATTTAGGGATTCAGAATAATATTGAGTTGGTGGATCACTTGAGTGATCATATCGAAAAGATCATCGCCGCTAATGGAGCCCATAGCCGTAGTTTTGCGCATATTCTAAGACGCAATGAGGTGCTCAAATCCCAAGTGCAATCTATCCGGGGCGATACGGTGGGCACAGACATCGCAGAAACCTATAACAAGTTTTCCCAGTTGCGCAATAATTACGATGCCGTGCTCTCTTCAAGTAGCAAGATCAATCAAATGGCATTGAGCAATTACTTATGAGGCACTGGGGGTTCGCGTAAAACCGGTCCCTTAAAGAGATAATGCCAGCTTAGTCCATTGGCAATTCTCTCTTGCTCCATGAGGTTTTCGGCCAGTTTCAAATCCTGAGCACTGGGGGAGTGTTTGATCCAAAGTTGGTTTTGCACATAATTTAGCCCCTCTAACCCCCCACTCCCATAGACAAAATCCACCCCATCTACCCCCCTAGCTCCCACCACATCAAAACCTAACGCATGGTCATGGGCGCACTCTTGGGGTATGCTGGCATTGCTAAAGAGAGGCTTGCCAAAGCTGGCATAAGTATAACCTTTAGGTGCGACAAGTTCCATAATTGTGGGCGCAATGTCGATATGCGCGCCGATACAGCGAACCTGTTTGGGTTCTAAAGAGGGGGCGTAGAGAATGAAGGGCACACTCTTTGTCATGTAGAAATTATTCTTGGCATAATCAAAACTGCGATCGAAGTGATCGCCAGTGATGACGAAGAGAGAGTGAGGGAACTTGATACGCGCCTTTTTAATGAAGTCCACCAAGATTTTATCATACCAATAGACATGGCCTAGAAAGTTCGCATCGGGTAAATTCTCCGATGCGGGGGTACGATCCACAAAAGCTTGAATCTCTTCCACAGGCACCCCAAAGGCTTTTAGGTTGACATTTCTGGTTGTGTGGTTGCTCAAGGTCATCACCATAGTGAATGTGTTTTGATCTGAGGGAGTTGCCTCTAAAATATAGTCAAACAAGATATTGTCATGCACACCCCAATTGCTCTCCAAGGGTTTTGGATAAGCCGTGGGATTTGTGGCAAGTTTATGGTGAGCAAATTCGAGCAAGCGGGTGTTGAAGATCAGTCCATCAAACCCTTGTGTTTTGGTGAAGCTATCCAAACGATTCCAAATCCCACTGCCCCCATAGTAAAAGAGATTATGAAACCCCAATCCCTTCATCTGGTTACCAATGGCAGTGGGCAGAGAGGGGATTTTAACTCCCATATTGACAAAATTCGTGTCGTTAATATTAAAAAGTCCGGTGATTTGCACATCGAGGCTTTTCACCGTGCGCCTTGCATTTTCTAAAAACAGCGGGAAAATAAAGCCGTGTTGGTGGTCATTGAGCCCTTTGAGTGCGCTGACTAACCCGATCGAGTCAAATTTGGGATCAAAATGCCATGTGGAGAGGGATTCTGAGACAATGTAAAAAACATGGGTGATGTGAGGGGATAGGGGATTGTGGCTCTGTTGTTTGAGTAATTCTCTAAGATCGAGGGGAAAAGAAGTTCTGGGAGGGAGATGAAAATACTCTTGAGTCGCCTGCAAGAGTGGCTTAGAGCTAAAGCTAGCAAAATGAATCTGGCGACTTTTGCGATAATCCTTAAAGACCAGATAGAGATTGCGAAACGCCCCGGGAGTTACTTTGCGCAAGAAAGGATTTTCAGCGGGTTGGACTATAAAATCCAAGGATACCCCGGTCAGCCCCAAGCGTGAATTGATTGAAACGAGCATAAAGAGCGTAAAAGAGAATAATACAGCACTCAGGGCAAATTTAGGGGGGAAGACTTGGAGAATTGTGTATGCATGGGTCGCTAGGTGCGTAGCTTTTAGGTAAAGTCTAAAACTTAAAGCACTTAAAACCAACCAGATTAAAACTTTTGTGCCGATGAAATACTCCCCCGTAACCGCCATACTCAAGAGTGTCTTAGGGCTCTCGTCCAAGATTTCAAGCAAATTTGCATTAAAGACATCGCCATAAATGCTATAAAAAGTCATGTTGGCAAGTTGTAGGAGCAGACAGAACGCGATACTAAAACAGGCATAGGAAGCAAGTAACTTAGATCGTAAGCGTGTGGGGGTAAAAAGTCCTAGAAGTAAGAAGAGAAGGCCAAAAATGGCTACAATGCGATTGTCATATTTGACTCCATCGCCTAGCACCTGCCAAATAGCCCCCCAGAGTGTACTAACACTCTGGGCAAGCGCACCCTTGTAAATGCCTGTGTAAGCAATAAAACCCAGTCGCAAGCAGATAAAAAATACGCTCAAGAACAAGCTAAAGCATAACGCCCCTAGGCCAAGATTTAAAAGTTGTTGGGAGAGAGGTGTGCGGGGGTGCCGTGCCATCACTCTGGTTTGCGTGCTTTTAATTCAGCAATATCATTGGTATAGGATTTAATTCTCTCTTGGGTGAGTTTGGAGTCTAGGTGTCGCATCACAGCTTGAAAGATGGTATTGAGTGCTTTTTTCACCGCGTCGTTAGAATTGTCTTTTCCCTTATACATGGAGCTCAACAAGCCACCAGTATGCTCCGATCGGCTAGATTTGACAAAGGGTTCTTTTACATCAATTTCACTTAAATCAATCATAAACGAATCTACAGACTCCCCGCTTACGGGTTCTACAAACACCACTTTCACATATCCCATGGCCAATAATGTGCCCTTCATGACATCCATGCCCGTAGAGAAGATGAGTCCGGGGCTGGATTTTTTTTGTTCTGTGGTTTTAGGGTCTGGCCTGAGCACAATTTCCCCACTGATTTCTAGGGCTAGATAGTTGTCGCGCTTTTGTGCAAAGGTCAGATCGCTCTTATCGCTCACATCAAGAGGATTTACCTTGTAACCCTGATTTTTGAGCAAATCCTGAATCTTGAGCGCGAGCTGTTGCCTGAATTGATTCTCGTATTCTTTGGCGACATTATCACTATACTGCAAGACAGGCTTTAAGAGAATAATTTGCTCGTGAGTCATCGGGGCTTGATGCGCACTAGTTTGGTAGGTTAGTCGCAGGGGGACTTCATTAGTGATAGTGATCTCAGGCCCACACCCTGCCAGTACCACACACAACCCTGCCCCTAGTAATCGCCGTTTCCACATTTATTTACTCCTTGTCAATGGTATAATTGCCGCTCTTTCCCCCACTTTTATGCTCTAATTGTATCTCTCCCATTACCATGCTTTTATCCATGCCCTTGGCCATGTCATAAATCGTTAAGAGCCCTACACTCACTCCCATAAGGGCCTCCATCTCCACACCCGTTTGCCCCTGACATTGCACTTGTACCCGCACCAACAGGGCACTCTCAGAGGGACATTCCAGCACCTGCGCGTGCACCCCGCTCAAATTCAGAGGATGACACATGGGAATGAGTGCGCTGGTCTGTTTAGCCCCCATGATGGCCGCAATGATGGCCGTTTGAATCACAGGCCCTTTTTTGAGTGCGTTGTCCAAGATAGCCTGATATACTTGAGCATTCATGTAAATCTTGCCACTGGCAATGGCTACGCGCTGTGTAGAAGCCTTAGCGCTCACATCGACCATGGTGGGGTTGTGGCTACGATCCAAATGGTTGAGTGTCATTTTTGAGGGCGAAACACTTGGATATTCTCAGAGTTACCCTCAATATAAGCTCCTCCGATCAAATCGATGCAATAAGGGATAGCAGGAAAAACCACCTCTAGGCATTCTCTAATGCTTTTGGGTTTACCGGGCAAATTGACAATGAGGCTTGAACCTCTGATACCTGCACTCTGGCGGGATAAAATGGCGGTGGGAACATATTTTAGGCTAGCCATGCGCATCAATTCCCCAAAGCCGGGCAACATCTTAGAGCACACCGCCTGCGTGGCCTCAGGGGTTACATCTCTGGGGGCGGGCCCCGTCCCTCCCGTAGTTACAATGAGATCGCAACGCTTTTCATCACTCAGGTGTATTAGGGTTTGTGTAATACTCTCCTGTTCATCGGCTATGAGCGCGTATTCAAATTCCAAAGGGTTGCAGATATAACCCTGCAAAACTTCGCGGATTGCTGGCCCCCCTAAATCCTCATACACTCCCAAGGACGCGCGATCACTGGTTACGACAATCCCAACCTTAATACATTCCATGCATACCCTTCAGCTTAATAACCCACTTCCCCTCAAGGGATGTCCCTGATCTTGCGCGTAGACCCTCTGCTCGCCTTGCAAATAATACTTCCAAATAGGCGCACTCTGCTTGAAATCTTCAATGAAAGCGCCGTAAATTTCCAAAGGGGCTTTGCGGTGTTTGGCCATCAATCCCACCATGTAAGAACTCTGGTGCAGAGCGACATCCCCCCTTGAATGCGCCATTTTGAGCAGCACTCCTCGAGCTTGCGCTTTGCGCTGCCATCCTTCAAACCATGCTTGCAATAAGGGCATGTACAGATCAAAACTCAACCCTCTAAAATCTTCTTCTTGAGCACGCACCACGCCCGTAAAGACGCACAAAGCCCCGTAGTTATGCGTAGCACACTCGCGCTCCCACTGCGCATAAAGCCCTGTTGTGTCCAAGCCACCCTCAAAAATCTCTAGCAAACTATCCTCCACACACAGGAGGCAAGATCACCACCTTATCGCCGTCTCTGAGAGGTGTGTGGATATTTTCGACTAAAACCCCATTGATCGCAATGGCACTGAGGGGCAACCAGGGTCTGAGGCTCTCCTTTTGCGTTAAAATGGCTTTGAGCGCGCTAAGATCGCCTATTTCAAGCTGCATATCCTCTTCTGGAATAGGTCCTAAAAATTCTACACTAATCATCAAAGTAAATGCCCCATTCTATTTTTCTTAGTTTCCAAATACTGCCTATTATGGCAATTACTCTGCACAATAATACTATGCCGTTCCACTCTCACAAAGGCGCTCAGAGCCTGCACTTTCTGGGGATTGTTGGTGAGTAAGTGGATGTGCTGGATGCCATAATGCTCCATAATATCTTTGACAATGTCATAATCGCGCTCATCATCCTTAAAGCCAATAGCGCGATTGGCTTCGATAGTGTCATAACCCTGATCCTGCAGAGCGTAGGCATTAATTTTATTAAACAGCCCGATGCCACGCCCCTCTTGGCGCAAATAGATAAGCATGCCCCCTTGAGGGTGGGCTTGAATTCTCTGCAAAGCCATCTCTAATTCTTCACCACAATCGCATTTTTGTGATCCAAATACATCTCCAGTTAAGCACTCCGAATGCAAGCGCACCAAGGGAGGACTGGATAAATGTGCAGTGAACACCACGAGATGATCGAAACTCTGACCCTCCTTGGTTTCTCTAAAAGATTGGATGCGGAACTCCCCAAACTTAGTGGGTAACCCCGCTTCGCTGGAAACCTGTACACAACGCTCCATGAAACTGCCTTTAAAGGTGGTATTCCACCACTTGAAGGTGATATTATGGTGAAAATCGCTTAACTTTGCTTGAAAGTGTTTTTGTTGTGGATTCCCAATGCTCTTGCCAACCCTAGGTTTTGGATCACAAAGCCAATAAAATCCATGCCAAAGAGCGCAAGAGTGCCAAGGCCTTTAGAGTCACATAACCTCCCATGGCGGTTTTGAATGTAGCGGGTTCCATGGAAGAATAGCTCTCCTAGTAGAGGTCCCATAGTGGGTGTGCAGATGAGGTCTTGCCAACTGGGGATTTCTACAAAGGCCTCTAGGCCATATTCCCAAAAAAAAGTAGATACTAAAAAGGTGAAAAAGACACAGGCGCGCTTGCGATACCCTGCCACTCTAGCCTGCATGTAGTAAATCGCGCCAAAATAGGGGTGCAAAACTCCATTAAAGATAAAGAGATCGTGATCAAGCTGTGGCCCCAAGAGTACATTTTGACACCAACTCAGCCATCCAAACTTTTCTTTACTCCAATGTGTGATGCTCTCAGGCATGAGGTACAATCCCACAATACCTAGAATAAAACACAGTCCTAAAATCCCCACACTTGCACTTAGGTATTTGAAACGATGACTGGGGATATAGTAGCGCATGACGACGGGTTTTAGGTGCCTAGGAATCAATCTCTACAACAACCTTTCTGTGATGATCTGGACGCGCACCGCCACGGCAAATGTGAGACGCACCTCCCATAGCCAAAAATCAGGGATGGCTTCCCACCCAAAAGACCTTATAACCCCCACTCCAAGAGTTAACACCCCAACTCTTTACACACCGCACTTCCCGTATTTATAGCACAAATTTGCCACATGCAGTCTTATGTCCCCATACTTTAGGTTTGTGGGCTTTAGAGCACAAAATGTAAGTATTTTGGAATTTTTTGCTAGATTTGTTAAAAATCATTAAGATTTTACTGCTATATTTCTTTCTTGTTTTTGGAGGAAATATGGCAGTCTTTGGCAAGTTGGATTCTCTTGAGCCCTTGTTTGGTAAAACTTTGGAGTTGGAATCTCTATATGCATACCTGCACAGCGTGTTGGAGGAGACGCACACGCATCATCAAGGTCTTATGCGGCAAGAGGTGGGGTCTTTTAGGCGGGAGTTAACGCATGGGATGCATGCTATGGAGATCGTCTACTACCCTGTGCATGGGGTTTTAGAAACACATAGGCACTATGTCGATTTTTTATTGGTGGTGCAAGGAAGCGAGCTGGTGGTGTGGGGAGATCGCCACGATTTAGAGGTCAAGAACCCCTATGATGCTAAACTAGACCAGGAAACCTATGAGTCTAGTTTAGATGTGTCTGAATTGCGCATGCGCGCGGGGATGCTGGGTATTTTTTTAGAGAACGATGCCCACACAACGCGGCCATACAATGAGCAGATTGTGCGCAAGGTGGTGGCTAAAGTACCCAAAGACCTGATCAAGTTGAAACTATAAGAGCGTGTCGATGAGACTATGTTGGATTGTGATTGGATGGATGTTTGGAGTGTTGGGGGCTAGCACTCTGGAGGGGGTGTATGAAACCCAATCTTTTCTTTATATGAAGAGTTCTTATGTGGAATTTTTCAAGTATAAGGGCAAGTATTATGCCTATGGAATCGCCAATGTGGATGGTTCAAAAGCCCAAAAAGATATTTATAATAGAGATCCTGCTCTGCGCGATCGCAGTGATAAGGGAGTGGTATTTCTTTACGATTTAACCTATGTGGATGAGAATACCTACAAGAATGGTAAAGCCTATAATTTCTACGATGGGCGGACTTACTATGTGCAGGTGCGTCAAAAGAAGAACGGTGACTTAAAATTCTTACCTAGCTTCGATCGGCGCGGGTTTTTTGGCAAAACTTTCATCTGGAAAAAAGTAGACGATGCCTATCTCAAAGAGCATGGCATTACTAAGCCAGACTTCTCCAGAGTCTTAGAAACTCTCAAAGAAATCCAGCGGGAGGGTTCTTAAAGTCCTAGATATCTGAGAGCAATTTTCACCGCATTGCTGGCCGCGCCCACTCTGAGCTGATCAGCTACACACCACAAGTGCAAAATTTTAGGATCGAAGAGATCGGATCGCACACGCCCTACAAAGGTTTGATCTGTATGACTGGCACTAAGGGGCATGGGATAGAGATTTTTGCTAGGATCATCTAAGAGCACGATATTAGGCGCACTTTTGAGCACTTCTTGGGCTTGATAGGCGTCTATAGTCTGTTTGAAATGAATACTAATACTCTCGCTATGGCTACGCAAAACAGGCACACGCACACAGGTCGCGCTGATGGGAAAATCTGCATGCATGATCTTATGGGTTTCTTGCACCATCTTCATCTCTTCTTTGGTGTAGCCAGAGGGCATGAAAATATCAATTTGAGGAATCACATTTAAGGCTAGGGGGTGGGGAAAGACTTGACTCTGCTGGCTACCTGCCATTTGAGCCTGCAATTCTTCTATGCCCCGTTTGCCCGCCCCACTAGCGGCCTGATAAGTGCTCACACAAACCCGCTCAATTTCAAAAGCTTGATGTAGGGGTTCAAGCACCTGCACCATTTGGATAGTCGAGCAGTTAGGATTAGCGATAATGTTTTTAGGGCAATTTGTTAAATCCTGCACATTGACTTCTGGGACAACTAGAGGGATGTCTTTTTCTAGGCGAAAAAAGCTAGTGTTATCAATGACCAGCGCGCCTGCCTTAGCCGCACTAGGAGCAAAGAGCTTACTCACTCCACTCCCCGCGCTAAAAAAGGCGATGTCTATACCCTCAAAACTCTCATGGGTGGTTGGTAAAATCTCATATTCTTGCCCCATAAGTGTGAGTTTTGTCCCAGCACTTCTCTTGCTAGCTAGGGGTTTGAAACTCTTAAGAGGAAAATGCCATTGCTCTAAAAGTGTGACGATCTCCAAGCCCACCGCCCCGCTTGCCCCTACAAGGGCGACATTATAGCCCTTCATTCGCTCACCATCGCCAATGCGCCCAAAAAGCTCAAATGATTCACCTGCACCCCCGTCGTCATGTTCTTGAGGGTTAAGCTCTTGTTGCGCACTTCTTCTTCTCCTAAAACCACCACAAATTCATGCCCCTTTTGGTTAGCATAACTGAAGGGTTTTTTGAGTTTTTCGATTTCAGGGTAGAGTTCTGCATTCACATCACTTTGGCGGAATTTTTGGGCAACTTGACTAGCATAGGCGAAGTGGGAGGGGTGCATGCACACCACTAACACCCGCGCGCTCGTGGATTTACTCTCCACTAATTCGAGCTCCTCTAAACCCACTAGCAAGCGATCTAGCCCAATAGATGCGCCCACACCGGGCAAACTCTGGGTGCTAAAGCTCTTAGAAAGATTATCATAACGCCCCCCTGAACATACACTTCCCAAAGTCGCTAGGGCATTGAGGGTGGTTTCATAGACGATCCCGGTGTAATACCCAAGCCCCCTAGCAATGGAGAAATCTACTTTAAAATGCTCAGGATTGATTTCTAAAGAGAGGAGGAGATTAAAGAGGCTCTCTAACTCCTCCAAGCCCTCCTTTAAAGTGGAGTTATAAGCTTTCAAATAAGCCACGCTTTTAAAAAATTCTAAGGGGTCGCCATTTTGCTTTGTGTTGATGATTTCTAGCAGGTCTGCAAACTGCAACTGCGGGAAAAGGGTTTTGAGCTCCAAGAGCACGCCCTCTTGACCGATCTTGCTCAGTTTGTCCACTACCCTTAAGAGTGCGTGAATCTCCTCTTGGGTATGCAATCCAAAATGTTCGCATAATCCATTTAAAATCTTACGATGATTGATCCACACGCTAAATTCATCTAAGCCTAAAGCTTTCAGACTGGCGATGATCACCTGAATAATCTCGCTATCACAGAGCAAGCTCTTGCTTCCGATGAAATCAAAATCGCACTGGGTGAATTCTCTATAACGCCCCCTTTGAGCGCGCTCCCCTCTAAAGACATTGCCAATGGCATAGCGTTTAAAGGGTAGACCTAGAGCGTGGTGGTGCTGGGCGATAAAACGGGCTAGGGGGATGGTCTGATCAAAGCGCAACCCCACTTCTCTTTTGCCATGATCCTTAAATAGATAGATTTCTTTTTGAATCTCCCCCTCCTCTTGGGTTAAAATGGACGCATATTCCAAATGGGGGGTTTCGATGGGCACAAATCCAAAACTTCTAAACACACTGGCTAGTTTATCTAGCACCGCTCCCTTAGCCATCGCCTCTTTGGGGAGTCTGTCTTTAAAGCCACTCAAAGTTTTAGGAGTGATCATAGCGATCCTTTATTGAAATGGGCCAATTATAGCAATTTTTAGAAATTCGGAGGGCTTGACAAGCGTATTGCTCTAAAAACTACCTTGCTATAAATCCCTAAATTCTTGGCAGAAAATGCAAGTGATGTGTTGCCCCTCCCAAATTTTCCCAATCCGTGCAATACACTATGGCATCGGCAACAAAGGTTGAGAGGGGGCAATTTAGAATTAAAGCAGGCTCAATACTCTTTGGGCGTGGCCTTTGGCTTGGACATTGTAAAGCGCGTGGGCGATCTTGCCCTCTTTGTCAATCACAAAAGTGGAGCGAATCACGCCCTCTATTTCCTTGCCATACATGTTTTTAGTGCCATATGCCCCATAAGCTTTAAGCACTTCCAAATTAGGATCGCTTAAAAGTTCAATGCCTAATTTTTCAGACTCGATAAAATGGCAATGACTCTTGGCATCATCTGGGCTCACCCCCAAAATCACCGCGTCCTTAGCTTGGAATGCGCTTTTTAATTTGGTGAAATCCTGCGCCTCAATGGTGCATCCGGGGGTGTTATCCTTAGGATAAAAGTAAAGCACCACGACTTTACCTAAAAAATCTTTTAGGCTTACGCTCTGCCCTTGCGCATTTTTGAGAGTGAAAGCAGGGGCTGGTGTATGGGGTGTTAATTGCATTATTTCTCCTTAATATAAGATTACGCGCACAGCCATAGGGCCATGCACGCCAAAGACGGTTTTAAGCTCAATATCAGCCGTGCACCGAGAAGTTGTAAAAATTACTATGGATGCGGACGGCTACAATGACCTGGTTCAGCCATATTTAATTTCGCTACCGCTGCCCGACCTTTTTCTTCATTCACCAATTTCAAATTGGCACCGCCAACAAATACCCCTACTTTTATATATTGTCGGACAAAATAATTTTTTCCGGATTCCATATCAAGGCTTAATGTATTGGGGGAGAATTCAGATTCGGTTGCAATAGTATGCTTACCTGCTGGCAACTGTGTAAAGAAAAACACTTTAGGTGCAGACTTACCCAAACATTCACCATCAACCCAAACATCTTTTGTCAGGATGCCACCAACAATACCATCACGGTAAACATAGAGTCCTGCTTTACCCGTGTCAGGCGCAGCAAATTTTTTTGCTTCTTGAGTAAGTGATGATGGCACTATTCTCACCGTAGCACAAGCATGCAACAACACTAAAACAGAGCCATATAAGAAAGATTTTTTCAATATCGTATATATCATTTTTCCCTCTGCTTTGAGCTTGGTTCTACTTGCAATTGCATTATTTCTCTTAATATAAGATTACGCGCACAGCCATAGGGCCATGCACGCCAAAGACGGTTTGCAATTCAATATCGGCTGTACGGCTAGGTCCACCAATAAAGAGCATGTTAGTGGGCAAGCAACGCTTACAATCCTCATCGCGCATTTTGACATCTTGGGGTATTCCCACCCTTTTTAGAGATTCTAAGCCTTGGGCTAAATTACGCACAATGCTAGACTTTTCTAATAAAATAATGCATTTGAGCGTGATGAGTGAGGTTAGGCGTGGGCTTGCAGGGGAAGAAACCACACCCACCATGCCTAAATTGGCCACCCCACAGGTTGCCTTTAAAATCGCCGTGTCGATGTGAAAAATTTCCTCTCTAAATTCCTCCACGGGCTTGTTATAGGGGATTTTAACACACCCCTCTAGCTGTTCTAGATCGCATGGCAAATCTGTGGCATATAAGAGTTTCTGACTCTCAAAGGCGGCTAGAGCGTTTTCTATCTCTGTAAGTAGATTTTCAGGGCTGGAGTCGACAACCTCAGCGCGGTTTAACTCTTGGAAGTGCTTGTATTCCTCTAGCAGATCGTCCTTGGTGTCAATGATCATGTTTTCATAGGGCATGTCTTGGTGAGAGATAGTGTGGCGTTTGAGTGCGCTTTGGATGCGCTCTAATACGACTTGTTTACTCATAAACCACCCCTGCTAGGGCCTTGACTTGCGCGTGCAAATTGGCGTGCACGGCGGGCATATCCCTATGCTTGAGCCATTTTTTGAGCACGGGAGTATAGCGCCCCACCCACTTGCCCAAAGGGGCTAACCAGCCATTGATCGTCAAAAATGCCCGCCACGCTACACCATTGCTCGCCAATTTGGCAAAAGCTTTCATTCCTAGCTCCTCCCATTTGTTATGTTTGGCATCTTTATAGCCACGTACCACGCCCCGCCCCTCATGCGCCTTTTCACAACGCAAATCTCTAATGAGTTCAGGGAGGGGGATTTTCACCGGGCATACTTCCCCACAACGCCCGCACAAACTGCATAAATTGGCAATGTGTTCGTAATTATCTAGTCCAAAGAGTTGAGGAGTGATCACCACCCCAATAGGCCCGGGGTAAGTGGCTAAATAGGCATGCCCCCCGATTTTGTCATAGACCGGGCAGTGGTTTAGGCAGGTCCCACAGCGGATACAGCTCAAGGCTCTATAGTATTTCTCATCAGCTAGGATATTCGAGCGGTTATGGTCTAGTAAAATGATATGCGCCTCTTTAGGTCCATCTAACTCATCCTCTTGACGGGGACCCGTGATGATGTTTTGATAACAAGTGATGGGCACGCCCACTGCACTAGGGCAGAGCAGGTTATTCAAAATCGAGGCGTCTTCAAAACTCTCCACCATTTTCTCAATCCCACAAATAGCCACATGGATATCGCAGGCAGTGGTGCACATCCGTCCATTGCCCTCATTTTCTACTAACCAAATCGCCCCCTCATTAGCGATCGCAAAGTTCACTCCTGAGAGCCCCATTTTAAAGCCTTCAAATTCTGTGCGCATGTGCTCTCTAGCAATTCCATTGAGTTTTTCTGGCTCACTCTCTAGGGGTGCGCTCAGTTTTTCTTGGAAGATTTTGCCCACTTGGTGGCGATTCTTATGGATGGCTGGAACCACGATATGCACGGGGTGTTCATCGATGAGCTGGATAATGAGCTCGCCCAAATCGGTTTCTTTGGCGACAATGCCTTTTTCTTTCATGTATTGATTGAAGCCGATTTCCTCGCTGGCCATTGATTTACCCTTGAGAATGCGCGTAACTCCGCGTTCTTTAGCCAAGTTGTAAATGATATCATTGGCGTCTTTAGCCGTGCTAGCATAATGCACTACAAAGCCATTTTTCGTGGCGTTTTCCTCAAAGCGTTGGACATAAGTATCGAGTTGGGCTAGGACCTTGAGTTTAGCGTTTTGCCCCATGGTGCGCAATGTTTCCCATTCAGGAAAACGACTTGTGAGCAAATCCTTACGCTTATGAATGAGTGTATCCATCGCCGAGCGCAAATTCGTGCGCAACTGCGCATCGCCTAGTTTTTCTGTGATGACTTTTTCATAATCCTGATCGCTGTGGGTAGTGGTGTGTGTCATTTAAGCTCCTATGCCCACTCTTTGGGCTAAAAAGTCATAAAAGTGCATCGCCTTGGTGTTGCTACGCATTTTGGCCATCGCCCCGCTAATATTAAGCAAACAACCTGCATCAGCGGAGAGCACGCATTCTACATTTTGATTTTCAATGTCTTTAATCTTATCTTGCACCATTGCATAAGAAATTTCAGGTTCCTTGACCGCAAAAGTCCCTCCAAAACCACAACACTCTTCTTCTCTTTGCAAGGGCACGAGCTCTACATTGGAGAGCTGGGCGATGATCTTTTTCGCACTTTCAATGACCTTAGACACCCGCAAGGCATGGCAATTAGAATGCCATGTAACTTTAATGGGCGCACCTGTGTCGCTATAACGCACTTCCAACTTTTTATCTAAAAATTCAGAGAGTTCAAAGACCCTTGAGGCAAAGTGTTTGACTTCCTCATATTCAGGAAGTCCTTCAAAGAGTTCTAAATAGTCATGCGCCATCATGCCCACACAAGACCCGCTGGGCACAACTACGGGGTAATCTTCTTTGAATAAGCGCACATTGTGTAGGACAACTTCACGGGTTTGGGTGTAGTAGCCCGAGTTGTAGCTGGGCTGTCCACAGCAGGTTTGATCCTTTTTAAAGACCACCTCGACCCCCTCTTTTTGTAACAGCTTGATACAATTGAGCGCGGTTTGACTAAAAACAGCCCCTCCTAAACAAGTGGCGAAAAAATACACTCTCATAACGCTTCCTTCCAAAAACGATCAAAAAACGAGACTATTATAACCAAATTAATGTTGGAAAAACTCTGCCATCACTTCTCCTGCTCTGGGAATGGGGAAGAAAATGTCTAGGTTAGGAGAGATGAAGACTCGACTCCCTTCCCTGATGATAATAATAGGTTTGAGATGGCTCTTATCCTTGAGAATTTGGCTAATAATTTGGTTGAGCCCCATCCCACTCTGGCGCGTGAGTTGCATGAGCAAAAAATCCCCAAAAAGATTATTTTTGCCGGTTTTATTGGCAATGGCAGAAGTGAGCGCGATAAGTAGACCATTAGAGAGAGTGGAAACGAGTAGGGGCATGCCATAGCGTTGAAAATTGTGCGTGATTGTTTCCCCTACCAAACCGCTGTAGCCCTTGACATCTGCGCCTTTGGCATTGGTGAGCATGATATTCACCCCTAATGGAGTGATGATGCGGCTCCACACAATGTCTAGGCGATAATCCCCAATTTTATTGTTACTGCTATAATAGCCAATAACCTTAGAACCTTTAGGGATAAGAATAGCGCGCCCCATGTTGGCAAAAATGTCGCTTTCCACTTGGGCAATGACCTTACCGGCTAGTTGCGAACTAATGGGAGTGATGAGAAAAGCGGGGATCATTTTATCCGCAGTCAAGGTGCGTAAGAGTTTATGTTCATGGGTGGCAATGTCTTTGGCCTTGAGGTTCTCAAACCCCTGTGAGCCGTAATCTATCTCTAAGACTTGTTCTTCCTCTTGCGCTTCTACAGAGTCTGGAGCTTCAAAAGCTTGAATACGGGTAGCTAGAGTATCTAGGCGATCCTGCTCTTGTGCTTGAGCAGAGGAGGTCTCAGGTTCTAGGGGTGGTGTGGTGGGGCGTTCCTCTCTAGCCTGTTGTAGTGCAGTTTGGAGGTCTTGGATGCGGCGTGCATTGGCTTGTAATTCCGCTTGAAGTTGGGCGTAATCTTGCGGTGTAATGATAGGAGTTGGGGAGCTGGCTTGGGGGGGTTCAAAGAGGTAGTCAGAGAGAGGATAGTTGATCGCTTCTGTTGGAGGCATTGGGGTGGAGGGCGGGTGTGATGGGCGGTGCACCCATAAGGATAGGGTAACCACGCCCCCCATAGCCCCCAGTAAAATGACAATTCTTTGCCCCCACCTACTCATGGCTTGCGGCGCACACAGGCATGCCGTTTACCCTCTCTAAGTGTCCACTGATCAGCGATGTCTTCTGCGATGAGGTAATCCCCCACAATGCGTGTATTGATGGGATTATCATAACCATCAACCACCTTATAGAGAACGGGAAATTTGACTTGAGAGTGGTGGCGGTTGAATTTAAAGTAAGTGAAATGCGCGTCATTGAAAATATCTAGGGGAGCGATGGGGTTTTTGCGTTTAAAGGCTACCTTGCACAACCATAGACAAAACCACGCCCGCTTTCTGGCCTGCAAGACGCGATACCCTCTTTGGATTTGGCTTTTTTCAATGAACATGGCATTGCTTTCATCTCCAATTTTGAGATGGCGTGTGTCCTCTTGGGATAGGGGTTCTGGGGGAGAGTCTTCAACCTCAGGTTCTAAAAGGGCTAGGGGCTGGTAGTCCCGTTGCGCAAAGAAGTGGCGTTGAGAAACATAGACATTCAGGGTAGGGTTTTTGGAACTGGTAAAAGTGGTTGAAAAGAGATAAAAAGCGTAAATCTTACCGCTCTTCCCAATCACACTCAAATTGGAGTCAACGCCAATTTGTAGGGGCTTGATGAGCAACACATTGCTATGCTGTTGATCCCCTAGAATTTTTGTGCTAAACCCCACGCTATCGCCTAGAATCACCTCTAAGATGGGTTCTTCAAAGACCATCATGGTTACCATTGCATAACGCAGGCGGATTCTATGGGTTTCACCCAAGTGGTAATCAATAAAGAGGGTGTTGTCTAAATCGTGGCGGCTTTTGTAAAAAAAGCTCCCTTGAATGGCGTTTAAATCTTGCATGGGATGAGTTGCAGGGATTTCTTCCTGGACCTCCTCCATGTCCTCCTGTGTGGGAGACTGTGTAGAGAGACTGGACGCGCTCACTCCCCAAGCTAAATTCAGTGTTAACACAATCCCCCACACCCACAAACGGCCTGTTCCAAAACTCAAGACCCTCATGTCAAGAACCCCACGTCTTGTTTTGGATCAGAGATTTTAATTGCAAAACCCACCCCCCAAGCACCTTCAATGCCATTCACACGCACCCCTACCTTGTCTGTAGGACCATGTTCCTACCAAGACCAGCCCGCCCAAGGGAGGTCTTAAACTTTTTATCTAAAGCTTGATGACAAACTGTACAGCCCACATTGTAGCACAAAACGCCAGCAAAATGACTTAGACACCTTGGTACATGCCCTGCTTGTAGAGAAGCAAATTGCTTGGCACATGTGTTAGTAAGATACGCTAATTTTTATGCCACACTAGCGCGGGGTAGCGCGATCGCCCCCTGCACACCTTGCCCACCACGCTTAAACGCACACGATGGGCGCGCGCACGCACCCGCAAGGCTAAATAATGCTTTGGCGCAAAACAAAAAAGCATTTCGTATTCTTCCCCGCTTTGATAGGCGCGTGTGCGGGGTTGATAGAGTTTGAAAGCAAGGCGATTCACTTGGGATAAGCGGTTGCATTCGCTCAACAACCCATCGGAAACATCTAACCCAGCATGTAAGAATTGACGCGCGCTAGCTATGAAGCGCGCATGTTTGAAGCGCGGGGTGATGAACTTGTTTTTAGGGCTCACTTTGCCCCCCCTAAGCAGAGTTTGCAGGGCTTTATAACTCTGCCCTAGTGTGCCTGTGTGTGCGATAAGATCGCCCAAGCGCGCGCCCTTGCGTTCTAAGGGGCGGTGTGTTGTGCCCAACATGGTGACACTCAAATGCAGGTGATCCCCTACTATGGTATCTCCCCCAATGATGCTTATTTTAAATTCTGTGCATGCGCGCGCCATGCCCGCTACCAAATCTCTAATGTCTTGTTTGCCCATGCGCTGATCCAAGCTCACCCCTAGCAAAGCGTGCGTGGGCGTGGCGTTCATGGCGATCATATCGGAGATATTGACCACCATCGCCTTATAGCCCACGCGCTCAAAACTTAGCCATTCGGGCTTAAAATGTACATTTTGGGCAAATATATCTAGCGCGATCACTGCTCTCTTAAAGGGGGGCAACAGCACGCCATCATCGCCCAGCCCCCAAGTTACCCCGCTAGCCTGCAGGGTCTTTAAAAAATACGCCTCAAGATCCAAGCTTCATACTCATATCCACCCACACCGCTTGGTGGATGAGCGCCCCGCTGCTAATGGCATCTACCCCACTTTGCGCGTAGGCTAAAATGTTCTCTTGGGTGATATTCCCGCTCGCCTCCAACAGCACCAAAGGGTAATGCGCGTTGCGGTAAGCCACCACTTTTTGAATATCCTGTGCGCTCATATTGTCGCACATAATAATATCCGCGCCCACTTGCATGACTTCTTGAGCCATCGCTACGCTATCGCACTCTATTTCAATTTTGGCCGTCCATGGGAGCTGTTTGCGCGCTTTGTGCATGAACGCCTGCAGATCGCCAATATGAGCTAAATGCGTGTCTTTAAGCATGAGTGCGTCATCTAGCCCTAAGCGGTGGTTTTGCGCGCCCCCATTGCGCACCGAATACTTTTCAAACACCCTAAGAAGTGGGCGAGTTTTGCGCGTATCTAGGAGGGTTAGGGGTAAGCCTTTGAGCATGGCGACATAGCGCGCCGTATGGGTAGCAATCCCGCTAGAATGCTGTAAAATGTTCAAGAGTACACGCTCAATTTTGAGCAGAAGGGCATAATCTCCCCATAGTTCTAAAAGAATGTCTTTAGAGGCGTAGGGCGCGCCATCTTGGATATTCCATGTCCTCCTAATGCCCATGTGCTCTAAGAGCATGTCCGCATACAAATGCCCAGAAAACACCCCATCCTGTTTGGCAATCACGACCGCCTTGACTTCCTTAGGTTCTGCCAATCTCTCAAAGAGATCGCCTGAGCCTAAATCTTCTTGCAAACACGCGTCTAAAAAGGCTAAGATAGTGGGGTCTTTCATGAAAGCTCCATCATGCGATCTAGAGCTTGTTTGGCCAGCGCACCAATTTGGGGATCGAGTTGCACGCGATTATAAGGGCGGTGGTTTTTATAGGCTTTGAGTACCTCAAAGAGGTCTTGCAAAGTGGTTTCATTCATGGTCGGGCATTCAGGCAGTGTGCTTGAGAGCACAAAAGTGGTTTGTTCCCCTTGGTAGGAGGGGCGTAGGCGTTGGATGAAATTAAACTCTGTACCCACGGCGACCTTTTGTTCTAGGGGGAGACTTCTAATAAATTTGAGAATTTGGCTGGTTGAGCCTACAAAATCGGCTAACTCCACCACGCTAGGATCGCACTCAGGGTGCACTACGATCAAAATCCCGGGATATTTTTGCTTAAAAAACTCCACATCGCTAGGTTTAAAGAGTTGGTGCACGGCACAAAAGCCGTTGTAATTGATCACATCGGCTCGTATGATGGCTTCTTTTTCATCCATGCCCAAAGTCGCGCTTTTTAAGCCATGCAGACGGGCCAAATTCGTGCCCAAACAGCGATCGGGCAAAAAGAAGATTTTTTGCCCCCTTTGGCGCGCGTGGGTAAAAATTTTAGAGGCATTTGCGCTGGTACACACTAACCCGCCCAAAGCGCCTACTTTGGCCTTAACCTGCGCACTGGAATTGATATAGGTAATGGGTAAGAGATTGGAGAGTCCGTAATTCTTTAGCACCTCTAGGCTGCGATCAAAATAGCTAGAATCAATCATGCGCGCCATGGAACAACAGGCGAGTTTAGGCATGATGACTTCCTTATGGGGGGCTAGGACCTTCACACTCTCGCCCATAAAACCCACCCCACAAAAGACAATTAAGTTTTTAGGGTGTGCGCTGGCTTGACGCGCCAGCTCTAAACTATCTCCTACGATGTCGGCCAATGCTACAATCTCATCTTTTTGGTAAAAATGCGCCACTAACAGCGCGTCTAAATCTTCTAATAGGTTTTTAATGCTTTGAGCCAACTCATCCATGTTCTTCTCCAATAGGGTGTAGCGTGCTTAAAAATTCCCCAAAACACGCCTTGTGGTAGAGGGTGTCTGGGGGCATAGAGCCATCGCGCACAAAAAGCACAATGGTAGAGCCCATTTCAAAGCGCCCCAGTTCTGCCCCTTTATCTAAAGAGATTGGGGGGTCGTAGCGCTTTATATTTAGGGGAGGATTGGTAGGGGCGTTGGTGTGGATGCTAGAATCAAAACTCATCACAATCTGCCCCACATTGAGCGCGCCTACGGCCACAAAGTAGAGCAGCGCGCCCCTAGGGTCTTTGGCGACTACCACCACGCGTTCATTACACACAAAGAGATGGGGGTGCTTTTTTAAAGCCGGTTCATTAACCGGGAAGAGCAAGCCAGAAAAATGGCGCGTCTCTACAATCTGCAGATCACAAGGGGCGTGGAAGCGGTGGTAATCTTTAGGGGAGAGATAGAAATTAAAATAGCTATAAGATTCTTCTAGCTGTGAGCCTAGCAGTGCGCCCACTAGATAGGCCTTGCCCTTGATTTGCAGGGCTAGCCCCTCTTGCACGCGTCCGCACTCTTTGAGCACGCCATCGCAGGGAGAGAGGAGCGCGTGGGGGTTTTGATCTAAGGGGCGGGGGGTTTTGAGTTCTCTGGTAAAAAGGGCGTTGAGGGTAAGGTAGGATTCAAGGGGGGCAAAGTCGCTTAAATCAATGTTAAAAATCTTAACATAGATTTTATTGATAAGTTTTTGAAAGGGGGCAGGAAAAGCACAGCGGGCGAATTTGCCAAAGAGCCTTGAAGCGGTGTTAGAGAGCGCCATTATTGCATGTCCGCTAGTTTTAAAATAAATTCGATCTCGCCCTTGCCCGTGCGCAATTCTTTAGCAATGGAATCCACACTCCAGCCCTCCTTATACATCTTGATTACCTTTTTTTCATCAATATCGTCATTGCTGGGGGTGAAATGCCCAAATTCCTTAAACTTGTTTTCTAGCACAATGATTTTTTCCTCCAGATAGTCGCGCTCTTTTTGGATAGAGTCTTGAATCTCTTTAATATGGGCGTACAGATTGCTCAAACTCGCGTTCAAATTATTATTGACCTCATTTTTCACACTCGCTCCAATGCTGGAGGCGTTAAACTCAGCCTGCATCTGGCTCTCTTGAATCCACTTGCGGATTTTATAAATCTCTTGGTTGATCGTATCTAGGGCTTTTTCTAGTTGTTTGGTCTTGCTCACAAATTCCTTATCTTTGATATAGCTATAGGCGATCAAGCATAAGAAAATCAAGAGCACCACCCCCGTGATGATCCAAGTGAATTCATTCGATCCTAATTGCATGTTTTTAAACCTTTCAGACTGGCTAATTCTTGGGCAGCAATATAGCTATCCATTTCTTTAATGTGGGCAGGGTGCATGCGCGCTACTTTTAAAAGTTTGGCATCAAAAGCGCGCGCGCTCAGAGCAAAGACACGATAAGGCGCACTGGGCAAAGAAAAACGCAAGTAATACTCTTGATTGGGCTCAAACAAGGGATCGCGCACACCTAAAACCCCATGCCCTAGCACCTCTAAGAGGCCTTGAGACTCTAAGGGGATAAAATGCCTCTGCTTAATCTCTAAAGCCTGCTCAATGCGCATGAGTTTGTCATAAATATCGCTCAACGCCTTAAAAAGCATCGCGTCCTGATCCTTGCCATGGCTTAAACTCTCCCAAGGGCGCAGGGATTCGCCTTGGCCTAGCTGGAGATACTCTTCCTCAAAATAGGGATCGTAGGGGGCGTATTCTAGCGAGATCGCACAGCGCACCAAGCGGGTAAAATGCCCATGTTGGTGGCAAATTTCCTTAAAGCTCTCTAAATTTAACTCAGGCATACAGGCGCACCCCTCCATCTAGCAGAATGAACACAAAGAACACCACACCCAAATAGCCATTGCTCACAAAAAAAGCTTTGGGAATGTTTTTAAAATCTTTATGCACTAAGAGCTGTTCGTAGATCAAAATCCACGCAGATGCCCCCACCCCACCATAAGCCAACCAACTTAAATGTGCACTCCACACAAATCCATACCAACACAACACAGCTAAGAGGTGGGCAGTGCGAGAGAGGGCTAAGGTCTTGGATGCGCCAAATTTGGCCGGCACAGAATGCAAGCCTACGCGCTTATCAAATTCCATGTCCTGCAGAGAATAAAGCAGATCAAAGCCAGCCACCCAAAAGACAACACCTAAGGCTAAAAACACGCTCCAAAGCGGGATTTCTCCCAATACGGCTACCACCCCGGCAATGGGGGCTAGCCCCAAGCTCACCCCCAGAACTACATGGGCTAGCGTGCTAAAGCGTTTCATGTAAGAATATCCCCCTAAGATTAATAAAAAAGGGAAAGAGAGGACAAAGGCTAGGGTATTGATCGCATAACTCACACCCACAAAGAGCAGAGCGTTGAAAATGCAAAAGCTTACTAAGCCCCAGATGTGGATGCGCCCATCCACGCTGGGGCGACTTTGTGTGCGCGGATTAGCCTTGTCAAATTTACGATCCACTAAGCGGTTAAAGCCCATGGCAAAATTGCGCGCCCCTAGCAGGGCTAGCAAACAGAGCAATAAAAGCTCAGGCCCACACCACAGACTAGCATAGCGTTGCACGCTAGCCACCACAATGGCAATTAAAATAAACATGCTTGAAAAGATTGTATGCTCTAGTGCGACAAGCTCACCAAATAGCTTGATCCTAGCCCACATGCTTTACCTCATTTCCAAATTCTTCATTATAACTGAATTTCATTAAAACACCCGCCACGCCAATATGATAAACAACCCACCGCTGGTCAGATACAGCCCCCTATAGGCGTATTTAGAGCGCATGGCTAGCAATGAGAGCCCTAGATAGAGCATAAGAAACCATGGGGGCGTGTGGTAATTGATGCTGGGGATTTGCCACTCAAGGGCAGCTAAGAGATAGGGGTCAAAGAGAGCCCCCCAGCCAAGCGCGTGCAAGATTAAACTTAAGGGGAAAAAGATCACAAAGACAAAACTGAGAATAATCCCACTGAGTTGATAAAGACTAAAGGGGGTAAAGAAGGCGTGCACTATGGGGAGCATACATATGAAGAGCGCGGTGTTGAAAAATAGGGCATATAGGGGCATGTAAAATCGGGGAATATGTTTGAGAAAGAGGTAAATATAAAATACCCCGCACACAGAGAGTAAAAAGCCCGTATTAATAATCAAGTTTGGAAAAAGGGTTAGACAAAGCAAAATCGCTAAGCCTAACAGGGTGAAGTTGAGAAGGTGTAGCGCGCAATAGTAAAGTCCAAAACCCAAGAGCGCCATCACAAAGGCGCGCAAAAAAGAGGGTTGGAAGTCTAGTAACACTAAATACCCAAAGAGCAAGACAAAGACACACACGCCTAAATCATAATGGGCGTTGCGGTAGGGGAAATAGCGTTGTTGTAGGAATCTGTAGGGTAGAAAGAGTAGGGCATAAAAAAACGCGCCTAAAATCCCCAAATGAAACCCACTAATGGCGATGATATGGCTGATCCCCAGACGCATGGCTAACTCTCTGGTGGGCTTGTCTAGGGGCTGAGCCAAAAAGAGGGTGTTATAGAAATTACCCATGCGCGCGTCTGTGTGCTGGGCGTTGATGAAGGTGCGCAAATGCGATTGGGTGTCCTTGGTAGACTCTAGGGCAAGGTAAAACGTGTGGAAATAGCAGGATTTAAGGAATTGGAAAAAAGAGCAAGAGGTGGCCATTTTACCATAGGCGCGCACAAAGGCGTAGCTGAGGTCTTTGAGATTTTCCTTACTGGTGGTATAAAAGACATTGCCCCACGCGTCCTTGAGCTGTAAAACAAAGTAGGATCGTCCCTGTGAATCAAGCTTGGAATATTGCAGACGCACTTGGGCGTGTAAGCTCACAGGCTTTTTAGCCTTGAAATGCTGGTATTGGGTGTATTTAACATACAAGCTCATACTTCCCACACAGAATAAAACCCCCAACACAACAAGCCACTCGCGCGTGCTTTGGAGTAAGGAGAGCTGGAAGGGTGATTGTTTAGAGAAGGTCAAAAAGGATAGTGATCGCCATTGGGATTGGGTATATCGATAGGGGCTTGGACTATGGGGGCTTGAGGGGTAGGGGTGAAATTAGTCTCTTTTTCTTCTCTTTGAGGGGCGTCTATACGATCCTCAAAGCGCGTGTAAGCCCCATTGAACGCGACTCTAATCGTGCCAATATCTCCATTGCGGTTTTTGGCTAAGATGATCTCAGCATCTTCTACGCCCTGGTTTTGACGAAAATTTTCTTGTTTTTGGGCATTGAATTGTGCTTCGAGTTTTTTTACCTCTTCGTCCTTGCCTTCTTTGCGCAATTTGGCCAATAGATTTTTTTGGGCATAATGTTTATAAACCTCATCGCGGTAGAGAAAGAGCACCTGATCGGCATCTTGTTCGATCGCCCCGCTCTCTTTGAGATCGGAGAGAATAGGACGTTTGTCCTCACGGCTTTCTAGCGAGCGGTTGAGCTGGCTTAAGGCGACAATGGGAATCTCTAGCTCACGGGCCAGAATTTTGAGTCCTCTTGAAATCTCAGCAATTTGGGCATGACGGGCGAGTTCGGTGCGATTGCTAGACATGAGTTGGAGGTAATCCAAGATAGCGATAGCAATCTCGGGTTGGTCGGTCTTCATTTGGCGCAATTTGGAGCGCACATGCTCGAGTGTGAGCATGCTGGTGTCGTCAATGAATAAGAGTTTTGTTTGCATGTTCTGGACGCATTGCGTGAGTTCTTCCCATTGCTGATCGTTCAATCTACCAAATTTCAAATCGTGTAAATGAATGTTGGTAGCACCCGCGAGTAAGCGTAACATCAATTGTTCGGCGCTCATTTCCATACTAAAAAACGCCACACCCTGATTGTGATTCAGAGTGGTTTGGGCGATGTTGAGCACAAAACTTGTCTTGCCCATCGAAGGGCGCGCGCCCACCACGATCAAATCCCCCTTTTGAAACCCTGCTGTCTTTCTGTTGAGTTCAAAAAACCCCGTGTCCAAGCCCAACATTTGGCTATTGCCCCGTAATTTGGCTTCTTCGATCATCTGTAGAGTGTTGAGCGCCACCTCTTTGACATTTCTAAACCCCCCCCGCACATTTTGCATGGACAAGGCGTAAAGTTCGCGTTCTAGCATATCTAAGATTTGCGGACTGGGACGCTCTGTCATACACTGCTCGCGCACATCTAGGGATATTTTGAGCAGAGCGCGTCTGGTGGAAGCTTGCTTAATCGCTTCTACATAGGGTTCTAAATAGGCAATGGGTGTACTTGCCATCACCTGCATCAAACTCTCTTTATCTTGATCTTTGGAGAGTTGTTTGAGAATCGCGCTCGGGCAGATGGGTAAATTTTGTTGGTGAAGTTGGGTGCATAATTCAAAAAACAAGCGGTGGGCAGGGTAGAGAAAATCTAGGGGTTTGAGCACAGAGGCCATCTCTTCGTAGCGTTTCCCCTCTAAAATCGCCACTAGAACACTGCGCTCCATTTCCAGTAGATTGTCATCTTGGAATAAAAAAGAGTTAGTTTGGGTGCTAAGTGCTTGCATTAAACTCCCTTATGACTCAGAGATGCGATCAGATCAAGGGGTGTAAGTGCGTAAGAGTGTGGGTGATCGCGCCCGATTAATGCGTGGACAAGACTCGCATTCAGTGCAGAGTCTAAAGGGCTATAACCCTGCGCAAGCAGTGCCCCCACCATGCCTGCTAGCACATCTCCACTTCCCCCTTTAGCCAAGGAGGGCGTGCCTAAATTGTTGATATAAATCTGGCCATGGTGAGCGATGTAGGTGTTAGCCCCCTTTAAAAGCACTATGACATGTGGATAAGCATCACTAAAGGCTTGCAGGTATTCTAGGCGTGATTCTAATGCCTGAGATAACTCTACTTTAAGGCCCACTGCATTAAGTAAACTTGTAAATTCCTTAGGATGTGGAGTAAGCACGAGTTGGCTAGAGCTCTCTAAAATCTCTTTGAAATTGGGCAGATAAAACATGTCTGCATCCAACACACAAGGAGCTTGCTCTAGCATGGCATCTAAACAGGGTGGAGGTGTGCCCATACCCATACCTATTACAAAAGCATTTGCTTGGAGGGGAATCTTGTGCGCATACATGAGCTCTAAAGGTTTGTGTTCTGCAAGCGTACTATCCCCTAACACACTCACTAGGCCCGCTCCAAACTTGAGTGCCCCTAAGCCTGCTAAAAAGCCCGCTCCTCTCTGCGCCCCCACCCACACGCCCACATGTCCAAAATAGCCCTTATGCACATTGTGCTTAGAACGCAGAGGTAAGATCAAATCTTTCTCTTCGAGCAAAAAGAGATCGCTAGGCTCTTCATAGAGTGCGCGCCCCACGCCCAAATCCCCCACTACAATTTCTCCCACAAAATCCTTAGCCACATCGCTAAACAAAGCACTTTTAAGTGCGCCCATACTAACGGTGGTATCTGCTTTAAAAGCCAATGTGCTTGTGTATCCTTGTGAATTTAGCCCGCTGGGTATATCGCAGGCAATTTTTACCCCACTCATCGTGTTCAAGCGCGTGATTAAAGCTTGATCCTCAGGTTTAAGTTCCCCCTTAAAGCCTGAGCCATAAAGACAATCTAACACCATCTCATAGGGCTCAATACTCTCCAACATGCGCACTCCTGCACGCAAAGCCCGCTCATATTGCAGCTGACAAAGCGGGCTTTTGGGGGGTTTATGGGCATAACAACTCACTTTATAAACACTTCCCTGCAAGCGACGCGCTAGTGCGTAACCATCTCCTCCATTGTCCCCACTCCCACACACCACCAGCACTCGCGTGGGGGCGTGTTTTGCAATGGCTTGTTGGAGTGCCATAGCAGCATTTTCCATTAAAATCTCTGCACTTAAATTAAATTTTTCTTGCGCTCGCGTGTCTAATTCCCGCGTGCTAGAATAAATAAACTGCATTCTAACCTTTCTGTTTTTCTCCATAGACATGCTACAATCGCTCTAAAAAGGATGTTTATGCGCATTGATCAACCCCTACTCCATAAGCTCGCACAGCTCTCGATGCTAGAGGTGGATGAACCCCAACTCCAGGAACATTTAGAGGAAATCCTTGCTTTCATGGAAACTTTAGATACCCTAGACTTGGAAAACACCCCACCACTCCAACAACCCCCCACGCCCTTAAGACCTGATGCCCCCACGCACAACTCTTCCATTCCCTCGGACATTTTAAGCCACGCACCCCAAACTCAGGGGGGGTATTTTCTTGTGCCTAAAATTTTAGGCTAACGCTCGACGGACATGAACAAGCGACCATAATTGGGATTGGAGCGGAGTAGCTTTTCTTTAAAAGTGCCATAGTTGTCACAGCCTGATTGCAGGCCGTAATTGCACACATAAGAGAAGAGGTCCAGGGCGCGCTGGTCATTTTGGGGCACGCCCAAACCCTTCTGATACATCACGCCTAAATTATTACAGCCCGACAGATTACCTCCCTGACAGGCACGCTCAAAATATTTGGCTGCAAAAAAATTATTCACTGGCACACCCTTGGCCCCATGCGCATAAATCCAACCCAAATTAGCACAACCTTGGATGTCCCCCGCATTGCAAGCCAGATAATTTAGATCCACATTGCTAAGTTTAGCCTTATCAATCCCATAGATATTTTTGACATTGGACATAAGTCCCAAGTTATAGCACCCTAGATCGCTGCCCCTCTCACAAGCATATTTGTAATACTCCAATGCCTTAAAATAATCCTTATTCACGCCCACTCCATTGGCATACATCCAACCCAAATTATTACAAGCCAACACATCTCCACCACTGCACCCCACCGCATAGAGCTGGGCGGCCTTCTCTTTATCGTCTAAAGTGGCTTGTTTTTTGGAGTCGTAGACTTGGGCTAAATTCGCACACGCGCTCGCATCGCCCCCACTACAGCCCATTTCATAATAGCGTTGGGCTTTGTCCACATCTGTTTGAATGCCCACACCATTTTCATACATGGTGCCCACCGCAAAACAGCCGGCGGGATTACCTTGATCACAAGATTTGGCAAAGAGTCTAAATGCTCCTTGATAATCTCCTCTCTTGACCGCTACAATCCCCGCGCTCAATGCATCTTGAGCGACAATGGGAGGAGTAATGCGATCACTCATGGGGGGGGTGGCAGAGGGTTGGGTTAGAGG